>NZ_CP092443.1:0-19479 GCF_022385295.1 Thermus sp. NEB1569 | reverse complement strand
GCCTGGCCACCTCGGGGGGCGTGAGGTAGACGGGAAGGCGGCGGGGGAGCTTGGGCCGCTTGACCCCCTCCGTGGGGTCCTTGAGGAGGGGAAGGCCCTCCACCTCGGCCAGGTAGCGGAAGAGCTTCCTTAAGGAGGCCAGGACGCGCCCCGCCCTGTGGGGGCTCACCTCCCGGGAGGCGAGGAAGGCGCGGATGTGCTGGCTCCCCACCTCCTCAAAGCGGGGGGGCCTGCCGTGGCGCTCCCGGAACCAGCGGGCGAAGAGGCCCGCGTCCATGAGGTACTCCTTGGCGGTGCGGGGGGAGCGGCCCTCCTCCATCTCCAGGTACCGGCGGAAGCGGGCGAAGAGCTCGGCGTGGGGGTCAGGCTGGCTCATGGGACCTCCTTCGGGGGGCGGGCCCGGAGTGCCCTCGAGGGCCCCCGCCCCCGCTTTCCTGAAGTATAGCATTCGCAAAAGATTCGTTTGGCGAAGTGGCGGAGGGAGGCCCAGACCGAGGAAGAGCCCCGTCCGGGAGGGCGAAAACCCCCGAAAAAAGGGCGGGCGAGGAGCCGGGGCGGCCGGCGGAGGGTTGCGACAAATGACGGAAGTTTGCGACAAACTTACGGGCTTCCAGAGTTACAGACTCCCGGAGTCTGTAACTCTGGAAGTTACCAAGTGTAACCTTGATGCACTACCGGTAACATGGGGGCATGAGCGAGGGAGGCGGCCCTCTTGAAGGCAAGCTCCTGCTGACCATCAAGGAGGTGGCCCAAGCCTTGGGGGTGTCCCGGATGACGGTGTACCGCTTGATCCGGGCGGGCCGTCTGAAGCGGGTTTACCCCACCCCCCGCTCGGCCCGCATCACCCGGGAGAGCCTCGAGGCCTTCCTCCGCTCCCTGGAGGAGGCCAAGCCCGAGGGGGCGGGGAGGAGCGTGGTGGACCGGGCCCGGGAGGTCCTGAAGCGCTTCGGCCTCTAGGATGGAAGGGATGGCGGAGCCCGCAGAGGCCAAGGAAGCCCTCCCCGCGGGGGAAGAAACGGCCAGGGGCGGGAGGCCCGAGAAGCGCCCCCCGCACCCGCCCCACCAGGCGGTCCTCTTCCTCCCCGGCGTCCTGAGGGAGGGCGTCTTCCACGCGGAGAGGCTCCCCTGGGGGGTGCCGGTGGCCCTGGGGGGCAAGGCCCTGAAGGACCCCGAGGGGGAGGCCGGGGAGGGGATCTTCGCCCTCTGGCCCAGGACGGACGAGGGGGGCAGGCTCCTCTCCCTCCAGGCGGCCAGCCGCCTGCGGGAGCCCTACGAGGGGCCCCAGGCCGTGGTCCAGGGGGTCCTCATCCACGCCGACCGGGAGAGGCTGGTCCTGCTCATCCTCCCCAAGGCCGGGGAGCCCTTCAAGGTGGGCCTCCGGCGGGCCCGGGGCTTCACCGCCCGCCTGGAGGTCAAGAAGGCCTACCGGGTGGAGGGGAGGCTGGGCGGCCCCTACCTCCTGGCGGAAAGGGCCTGGCCCTTGGGCAAGTACCTCCAGGCCAAGAAGGAGGGGCAGCCCCTCCCGCCCCCCATCCAGGGCCGGGAGAACCCCTACCTGGAGCCCCAGAAGGGGAGGGCCAAGCCGGAAGAGGAGAGAGAGGAGGCCCCTCCCGTCGGTGAGCCCCCCAAGCCCTCCCCGGCCCCCTCGGGAGGAAAGGCCCTCCTGGAGAAGCCGTCTCAGCCCCCCAAGGGGGGTAAGCCCGGGGGGAAGCCCCTCCCCCGCCGGGATCCGGTGCGGGTGTGGCGGGCCCCCGAGGAGCCCCCGGACCCCGCCCCCCCGGACCTGGGCCGGCCCCCAGCCCTGAAGCGGGGCCAGCTCATGGGGATCGCCGGCACGGGGCCCTTCTACCTGGTCCTCCTGCCCCAGGCGGTGCCGGAGTGGTGGCCCAGGGTGGAGGCCCGCCTGCCGGAGCTGACCCGCCGCTATGAGGTGCGCTTCTACCCCGACGGGAGCCGGGCGGTGGTCTGCGGGGACCTCGAGGCCCTCAAGGTCTGGTACAAGCGGGTGCTCAGGGGCTAGAGCGCCTGCAGGAAGGCGAAGGCCCGCCTCAGGCCCAGGAAGGCCTCCGCCGCCTCGTCCAGGGGGACCTCTGCTATGCTCAGGCCCTCCCTCAGGGCCAACACCAGGCCGCTGGCCACGGAAAGCCCCTCCTCCCGGAGGGCCAGGGCGTAGGCCCCCACCTGAAGGAGGTGCTCCGGGTAGGCCCGGGGGGAGGTCTTCAGGTCCAGCACCACCACCCTGCCCCCCAGGAGGGCCACCAGGTCCACCCGGCCCGCGTAGAGGTGGCCAGGGTGGAAGACCACCTCCTCGGAAAGGAGGCGGTTCCCCCCGTTGCCCTCCCACCACTCCGCCAGCCCCAGGGCCATGCTCCTAAGGGGCTCCTCCTCCGGCCAGGGGGGATTATGCCCCTTGAGGTAGGCCTCCGCCCAAGCGTGGAGGGTGGTGCCCCTGGAGGCCGCCGCCTGGGAGGCCATGCGGTGGGCCTGGGAAGCCCCGTTGAGGATCCGCTCCACCTCCTCGGGGGTGAGGACCAGGCCCGGCACCAGCTCCCCCTTCAGGTACTCCACCACCTGGCGGACCGCCCACTCGTGCAGGTTCTTGTTGAGGAGGCCGGTGATCTGGGTAACCGAGGGCACGGGGCGCCAGCCGTGGCCGTCCTGGGAGACCTCGTAGCCCCTGCCGTCTCTCCTATAGCGGATGCGCCAGCCGCTGGGGTGATCCTTGAAAAGCCACTCTTGATAAGCCATAACCCCTCCCGGGTTGGGTCCAGCCTAAGCCTAGGCTACCCGCCAGGCGGGAGCGCGCCGGAAGAGGTCCAAAAGACCCCGCTCCGAGAGGAGGCTGGCCAGCAGGGCCCCCGGCCTTCGGATGCGCTGGCCCCGGGAGCCCCACAGGGAGGCGGCCAAGGCCTCCCTGACCCGGCTCACCGCCCAGAGGACCACCTCGAGGGCCCTCTCGTGCAGACCATAGACCTCCGCCCTCAGAGCACCCCAGAGGAGCCAGGCGTAGAACTTGACGCTTCCCGGATCCTTGAACTCTTTGGCCAGGCCTAGGGCGATTTCCGCCACCAGGAGCCGCCTTTCCGGGGCCTTGGCCCGGCGGAGGCGGGCCGTGAGAGAGTGTATATCTGACGCGGTTTCTTCAGCTTGTGGGGGTAACGAATACCTCAGCAAAAACTCCAAGGCCTCGTAATCCCCCTTAAGGGGATTTTTCTTACACTCTCTCATAGCCTTCCAGGCCGTCCTCTTCCGGGCTATATCCCCCTCCAGGTCCCGCCAGGGGTGGAGGAGGTCCTCCCGCTCCAGGCGGGGGCGGCGGGAGCGGTGGGGCAGGCGGACGGCGTACACCACCCCGGCCGCATGAAGGCCAGCCCGGCCGTGGACTACGGAGGGGGTGCGCCAGGCCCGACGGCGGATCAGATCCGCCCCCTCCAGCTCCGCCAGGGCCCGGTACAGGGTGGCCTCGCTCACCCCCAAGGCCGCCGCCAGGGCCCGGTTGACGGTGAAGGCCACCACCTGGGAGAGGTTCTTGGGCAGGGGGCGGTCGCCCAACTGCCGGGCCGTCAGCTCCAGCCCCAGGGCGAGGAGGAGGCGGTAGGCCCGCCGGGCCGTGGGGCTCAGGGACTCCAACACCTCGGGGTGGCCCTCGAGGGCGCGGTCCACCAGGTGGAGGACGCTGGGCCGCATCTCCGGGGCAGGCGGGGGAGCCAGGGTCAGCTCCGCCCTTCCCCCTGCCGGAGCCGCCAGGCCGCCCACCGCCACCTGGCGGGCCCTGAAGGGGCTGTCGTGCGGCGTGAGCCCCGAGGTGCGGGGTTCGCCCGTGAACGGGGCCTCGTCTGAGGGGGGATTGGAGGCCGCCTCCAAAAGCTTCTGGTAGAGAGGGGGCACCTCCTCCCCCCGGGCCCGCTTCCTGCGGACCAGGGCCTCCAGGAAGGCCCGGCCCTCCGCCGAAAAACCCTGTTCTTGATACTCGGTCCTTTTACTTTGTTCTGGGGTCATAACACCCCTCCCTTTTTGGCGTGGGGAACAGCACTTCCCCGCGCACCTGCCTGGTGCCTCTTGCCTTTCCCGCTGGGAGGGGGTAGTGTAAGCGAAGAGCTTATTTCTCCACTACCTCCCTCCCGCTCCTCCCAGCGGGGGTTTCCTTTTTGGTCCTCACGCGGCCCTGCCGCCTTGGGCCCCAAGCGGGCCCGGTCTCTCCATCGCCCGGCATTATACCGGGCAAGAAGGGGATAGGGGCAAGTACCGGGAGCCATTTCATAACCCCATACCACCTGAAGCCCTCATAGTCAACCTGTTCAACTCGGGCGTGCCAACAGGCGTGATAGAGTTCACTTAAAAAATGGAAGATTAGGTTTAGTCCCTTCACAAGGGAATAACTTGGGAGTAGAATGCCCGGCTAAGGTGGGCGGAAAAGGGGTCAAAAGTAGCAGATCGCTTGCAATTTCCGATGCTCATCGGCAACAGCGGGGGCCTCGCAGGAGAAGGCCTCTGGTGGGCCCGGAAGGGGTGGACCTCGAGGCGGTCCGGCTCTACCTGCAGGCGGGCCGCTACATGGAGGCGGAGGCGGCCTTGGACCTGGATCCCAGGCCGGCGGATCCCGAGTGGCTGAGGCTGAAGGGCTGGGCCCGGTGGCACCTGGGGGATGAAAGGGGCCTCCAGATGGTGGAGCGGGCGGCCCGGATGGTCCGGCAGGGGGCGGGCTGGGTCTGGCAGGACCTGGGGGCCCTTCTCTTCCGCGCCGGGCGCTGGCAGGAGGCGGAGGAGGCCCTCAAGCGCGCCCTGGACCACTTCCTGGCGGAGGACGACCACCTGGGGCGGGCCTGGGCCCTCCACGGGCTGGGGGTGGCGGCCCTGCACAGAGGACGGCTGGGCCTGGCGCTTCGGCGGGCAGAAGAGGCGTGGGCGCTGGTGCGGGTGAAGGCGCTGGGAAGCTTCCGGGGACGGGTCCTCACCCTTCTTTCCAGCGTCCACCGGGCCAGGGGGGAGCTGAGGGAGGCCCTCTTCCGGGCCCGGCAGGCGGCGGAGGGGAAGGGGGACGCCGACGACCGGGCGGTGGCCCTGCGGAGCCTGGGAACGGCCTTTCGTCTGGCGGGGAGGCCCGCCCTGGGAAAGGCCCGCCTGGAGGAAGCCCTGAAGCTTTCCGCGGAGGGGGCGAGGCGGGGGGCGGCCCTGGCGGAGCTTTCCGCCTGCTACCTGGCCCTGGGGTGGAAGCGGGAGGCCAGGCGGGCGGCGGGGGAGGCGCTGGGCCTTCTGGACACCCACGCCCCGGCCCGCTCCCGGGTGCTGGTAGTGCTGGCGGAGCTGGCCAGGAGGGAAAGCCCCGAGGACGGCGGCGCATTAGCCCTTTTGGAGGAGGCCCTAGCCATCGGTCCCTACCCCCTCATGGAGGAGGCCCTGGGCTTTCCCGAGCTTTTCGCCTTCGCTGAAAGGAGCGGCCTCCGGCTCCCAAAGGCCCGCAGGGCCCCGGACAAGCCCAAGGTGGTCCTGGAGGACGGCCCCGAGCGCAGGCTGTGGGTGGGGAGGCGGAGCGTGCCCCTCGAGGGTTCGGGCCGGGCCTTTGACCTGCTGGCCCTGCTCCTCCGGGAAGGCCCCCTGCACTGGCGGGAGGCGGCGCTGAGGCTTTGGGGAGAGGACGGCCCCGGGGTGCGGGAGAGGCTCCACATGACCGCCTCGAGGGTCCGGGACCTTCTGGGGGACCGGGAGGCGGTGCGGTGGAAGGGGGAGGTGCTCAGCCTGGACTCAGAAAGGCGGTGGGATCTTCGGCATTAAATTAGGGCTGGTGCTCCCAAAAACACCAGCCCTTGCAGTTCTACGTTTTCAAATTAACTTCCAAATAAGAATTCTCATAACTGTTCTATTCTTTCTGCTTCGCTACAAGTTGGACGACGAGCAACACAAGTAGCAGCACACCTGTGCTGTCTAGGGAAACGCTGATGGACACGTCGGTGTGCGTGAGAAGAGAGGAAAGAAACAAGACAAACACCCTCTTCACCTCCTTTCTGCCTCGGATAGGTCAACCGCTAGGTCAACCACCCGAGAGCATCCTGCATTGTATGCAGAGATGGGCACCCCGTCAAGAGGGGTCTGGATTTTTTTCAAACTAATGATTTCCCTTTTCTAAGCAACATCAATTCTGTTTTTTCCCATCTTTGCTAACATAAACAACTCGATATACTCCTGCCCTAGACCCGGCAGGTGTTCGAACCACTTCCAGAAGACCTCTTTCGACGAGAGCGCGCAGGGCCATAGCGGCGGCGTTGGGGCTGATCTCCAGGGCCTCGGCCAGCTTCCGGGCGGGATACTCGTCCTCCCCCAAGGCCCAGATGTGGAACCAAACCAGGCGTGCGGAGCAGGGGAGGCCCCTAAACTTCTCTGGATCGTAGAGGGGACGCCTAGGCACGCTCATAGTCTAAACCGGCGGGCAGGGCCCGGCGCGGCCCCCGAAGGGGGCGGCCCCCGGGCCGAGCGTTAGCTGGACCGCGGCGACCTGTGCGGCGCGGCGGCCCGGGGGCCGAGCGCCGGCCCGGAGGGGAGTCCCGCGCCCGCGGCGGGTGGTGGGCAAGGGCGCGCCCCGGCCCGCCGCCCCCCCTCGCGGGGGGCAGGCGAGGCCGGGGCCTCCCTCAGGCCTCCCGGGAGAGGAGGGCGGCGAGGGCGCGAAGGGCCTCCTTCTCCAGGGCCCAGGCCACCCGGGCCATCTCCAGGCCGGCCTCGGCCATGCGGTACAAGCTACGGGCGCTCCTGTAGGCCTCCTCCTGCTCCCGGGTCTTCTCCAGGAGCTCCGCCTGGCGCTGGGCCTCGTTCCTGCCCTCGAGGCCCTCCCGGATGATCCGGGCGCGGGCGTCCTCCAGGTCGTCCTGGGCCGCCTCGAGGGCCAGCCTGGCCTCGGCGTGGGCGGCGACGGCGGCGATGAGGGCCCGGGCCCGGTCCCTGAGGGCCTCCAGGGTCTCCTCCACGCGGGCCTTGAGCTCTTCCGTCTGGGTCAGGTTCTCCATGGCTTCCTCCTGGAAGGGGGGGCGGGGCGGACCCGCCCCCCGCTGGGGCTACTTGACGCCGGGGCCGAGGCCCTTCACCTCATCGGAGAGGGGAGACACCCGGCCGGGATCCTGGGGGCCGAGGGCCGAGGCGGGGGCGGAGAGGAGGAGGAGAAGGGCGAGGAGAAGGGCGAGGGCGCGCATTAGAAGGGCACCTCCTCTTCCCCGGCGGGCTGGGCAGGCTCCTTCTCCCGGAGGATGCGGGCGGCCTCGAGGCGGGCCTCCTCCAGGAAGGCGCCCACGGTCTCGCCAAACGCCAGCACGTCCGCGAAGGCGGTGGCCAGGGCGCGGGCCTCCTCCAGGGCCTCGAGGATGTCCCGGGCCAGGATGGCGGGGGCCGCCCAGCTCGTGGCCTCCCCGGCGAGGGCCCAGCCGTAGAGCTCGGCGAGCTTCTCGCGGGCGCGTGCGATGGCCCAAGCGGCCTGCCGAACAGCCTCGTTCCTGGTGAGAACCTTTTCCTGCGTGCTAACCTGCTTCATGGTTTCCTCCTTTGGAACCCGGAGGCCTGGCTCTTGGCGGGGTCCCGGCCTCCGTTTCCATCTCTATAATATGACACAAAACCGCTATTGTCAAGCCCTAGAAGCTAAAAAGCTGAGACTGAACCGGGTACAAAACCCACCCCGGCACCCCGGCCAGGGAAAGGGGGGCCCAGCCGGGCCCGGCCGGGCGCGGATCCCCGGCCACCCACACCGGGAGGCCCGCCCCCACGGCCAGGCGGAGGGCCAGGGAGGAGCCGGGCCCCAGGGCGGGGGCCCCGCCCTCCGGGGGGAAGACCAAGAGGCAGGAGGCCTTTGGCAGGCCCAGGGCCCGGTGGCCAAGGACCACGGCCCGGGTGCGCTGGGCGAGCCGGGCCTTGGGCGGCCCCGGGAACTGGGAGGCCCGCACCACCTGGGCGCCGGGGCAGGCCCGGACCACAGCGGCGTCCACCCCGCGCTGGTCGCCCACCCGCACCACGCCCCCGGAGGCCAGGACCAGGCCCACCACGGGGGCCACGGGCCAGGGGGAGCCGTGCCGGGAGCCCACGAAAGCCACCACGCCGGAGAGGGGCAGAACCTGCTGGGACACGCTGAACACCCGCCTTTCTGCCCGCGCCATTTTTCCCGCGCCGGGCGCAAGGGCCCCAAAAGGGGGCGCGGAGGGCCGGAGGCAAGGCTGGGGTAGGGGCCCCACCCGAAGGGCTTGGCCTTGCCGGAGGCCTGGAGCGCCCTACAATGGGGCCCAGCCCGGCGCGGGAAGAGAGAAGACCGTCCACTTTCCCCCGCCCCCCTTCGGGGCGAGGCCGACGGGAAGGGGGGCGGGGGCAGGGGGTGGGGGGAAGGGGTGGGGGAGGATGCGGCGAGCACAAGCAGGAGCGGCTCCTCGAAGCGGTAGCGCTTCCCGTATCCTGGAGCCTGGAATGGAAGCCCTCTTCTTTCTGCTGCTCCTCCTCGGTCTGGCGGTACTGGCCGCGGCCCTCCGGAAAAAGCCCGGGTCCTCGAGGCCCGAAGACGCGCCCCTCCCCTACCGCCTCAAGACCTCCCTTCTTACCCCGGCGGAGAGGTCCTTCCTTGGGGTGCTGGAAAAGGTCCTGCCCGAGGGGGTCAAGGTCTGGCCCAAGGTGCGCCTTTTGGACCTCCTAACCGTGGAGGCCCGGGGCAGTGAGCGGCAGGCCGCCCTCAACCGGGTGCAGGCCAAGCACCTCGACTTCCTCCTGGTGCGGGCCCGGGACGCCAAGCCCCTGCTGGCCATCGAGCTTGACGACAGAAGCCACGAGCAGGAGGCCCGGCAGGCGCGGGATCGCTTCCTGGAGAGGCTGGTCGGCAAGATAGGCCTGCCCTTGGCCCGGGTGAGGGTCAAGGAGGCCTACACCTTGGAAGAAGTGCGGCGGATGGTGGAGGCCCACCTGGGGAATGGGAGCCAGGAAGGGGGAAGGAGGGGATAGCGGGGGTTCGGGGAGGCCTGCGGGGAGTTCCTTCCGGCTACCTTGAGAGCATGAAGCTCCTCTCCGGCCTGGCGTGGGCGGCCCTCCTGAGCCTGGCCCTGGCCCTCACCCCCCAGGGCAGGCTTCAGGGGCCCGTTCAAGTGGTGCGGGTGGTAGACGGGGACACGGTGGAGCTGGCCGGGGTGGGCGCCGTGCGGCTCATCGGGATAGACGCGCCGGAGTCGGGGTACAACCGGAGGACCTCGGGCCCGGAGGAAGTCCGGCTGGGCCTCGAGGCCAAAGCCTTCCTCACCCGCCTGCTCCAGGGGAAGCGGGTCTGGGTGGAGCTGGATGTCCAGGAACGGGACCGCTACCGCCGGGTGCTGGCCTACCTGTACCTGGAGGACCCAAAGGGGGAGTGGACCCACGGGGGGAGGCGCTTCCGCCAGGTGAACCTGGAGCTGGTGCGGGCCGGGTGGGCCGAGCCCTACACGGTGCCCCCCAATGTCCGCTACGCGGAGCTATTCCTCCAGGCGGCGCGGGAGGCCCGGGGCAGGGGGGCGGGGATGTGGGGGCAGGGCACGCAGGGGGCCTCGAGGCCGGGAGGCCAAAAGTGCGACCCCGCCTATCCCACGGTCTGCATAGCCCCCCCTCCCCCGGACCTGGACTGCGGGGACATTTCCTTTTGGGGCTTTAAGGTGCTCCCGCCAGACCCCCATGGCTTCGACCGGGACAGGGACGGAGTGGGGTGTGAGGGACGCTAGTCCCCCACCAGCACCACCTCCACCGTCACCCCCTTGGGGGTGAGGTCCCGCACCTTCACCTCGGCCACCCGGCCGGCCACGGGAGCCCGGACAAGCTGGCGCTCCGCCTCCCGGTCCCGCCTGCGCTCCAGCCTCGAGGCCTCCAGCCTGGCCTCCCGGATGCGCTCCTCCAGCCGGGCCCGCTCCCCGGTGTAGTCCAGGACCAGGCGGGTGCGCCGCTCCTCCAGGGACTGGACCTTGGCCTCGGCCTCCATCTGGCGAAGCCTGGGCTCAGCCCCTTGGGCCACCAGGTAGCGGACCCTGGCCAGGGCCTCCCGGGCCTGGTCCAGCTCCCTCTCCAGGGCCTCCCGCTCCGCCCGGAAGCGCTCCTCCAGCCGGGCCAGGTCGGCCTCGAGGCGGGAAGCCTCCTCCCGCTTGGCCCCCGCCCTCTCGGCCAGCTCCTCCAGGGGGACCTCGTCCACATACCGGGCCAGGGGCTCCCCCTCCTCCACCCGGTCCCCGGGGCGCACCAGGAGGCCGGAGAGGCTCGGCAGGTCGGGGATGACCACGGGGTGGACCCGGGGCAGGGCGGGGAGGTCAGGCAGAACCAAGGAGGCCTCCTCTCCGGGGGGGAAGGCGGCCCGCACCACGGCGCTTCCCGCCTTCAGGTAGAGGCCCGCCAGGGGGGCCAGGTCCTCGGGGCGGGCGGCGTGGAAGGCCAGGCGGGGCGGGCTGGAGGAGACCTCCACCCGCGGGTAGGTGCCCACCGGGGGCACCAGGGGCGGGGGCTCGCTGGCCGGGACCGCCTCGCCGGTGATCCAGACCCGCCGGGCCCCCCGGGGCAGGGCCTGCAAGAGGTCCCCGAGAAGCCGCCCCGAGAGGTCCACCCGCCACTCCCGGAGGGCCTGGGGCCTGCCCCTTTGCATGCGCACCCGGTAGGCCACCACCTGCCCGTCCCGGCTCACCGCCAGGGTGCGGCCCAACTCGTCCTCCACCAGGACCCCCTCCCGGCCCAGGGCCTCCACCACCAGGAAGCGCCCCTCCACCGGCTCCTGGGTCTCCCGGTTGAAGCCCCTGACCTCGGCCCACACCTCGTGGGCCTCCCGCCAGTCCAGGTAGTCCAGGACCGCCACCTCGGGGGTGCCCACCAAGTGCCGGAAGGCGGAGGCGAAGCCCTGGCCGGACACGGGCCAGAGGACGAAGGCGAAGAGGGCCAGGAAGAGGGCCAGGGTGGCCTCCTGGGGGGAGGCGTAGCGGATCCGCCACTCCCGGGAGGCGAAGAACCAGAACTGCACCCGCCAGGGCCACAGGAGGGGCACCCCGTTCACATTCAGGGTGTCCAGGAGGAGGTGGGAGAGGTAGCCGGCCAGGAAGGCCCAGTAGGCCCCCGGGCTCGCCTCCCGCAGGGGAAGGAGGAGGAGGGCGAGGGCCAGGAGGAAGGGCAGGGAGTGGGTGAGGGTGCGGTGGCCGAAGCGCCTCTCCAGGAAGGAGGAGAGGGGCCGGACGAACTTCCCGGGGCCCGAGGTGGTGGTGTCCAGGTCGGGCATCACCGCCCCCCAGGCCAGGGCCAGGCCCTCCAGGAGGTCCACCTCCACCCCCAGGCCCCTGAGGAGGCTCGCCGTGAGGGCCGCCCCGGCCAGGTGGGTCCCCGCGGTCATCGCCTAAGGGCCTCCTCCAGGATCCTCAGGGCCCGGTCCAGCTCCGGCACCCGGGCGGGGTGAAGGGCGTTCAGCTCCAGCCAGACGGCGGAGAGGAGGCCGTGAAGCTCCAGGGCCCGCTCCCGGGAGAGGACCCCGCCCCGGGCGCCCGGGCGGGCGAGGGCCTCGAGGTAGGCGAGGCGGGCGAGGAGCTTCTCCCGCTCGGCCTCAAGCTCCGCCACCCTCCGGCGCAGGCGCTCCAGCTCCTCCACCCTCACCGCTCCCCCTCGCAGAGCCTCCCCGAGGCCTCGTAGCTCCGCACCTCCAGCGCCTCCCCCAGGAAGGGGTCCGGGGAGAGGCTCACCAGCCAGAAGGCGCAGGCGGGAGCGGGAAGGAGGGCCCGGGCCTGGAGGAAGCACCCGGAGCCGAAGGCCTCCCCCGCCGCCTCGCCCCCCGGCCCCTCCAGCACCAGGGCCAGGTCCCCCTCGGCCTCGAGGCCCCCCAGGGCCCGGAGGTGGGCGGAGAGCTCCCTCCCCGCCCGGTAGAGCCGGACCTCCACCCGGAGGGGCTCGGCGGGGAGGACCTCCACCCGGGGGCTCTCCCCCTCCCAGCGGAAGAGGCGGAGGGGCACCTCCTCCCGGTGCTCGGCCACCGGGGCCTCGCAGGCGGAGAGGAGAATAAGTAGAAGCAATCCTAAAAACCGCACCTTTCCCTCCCAAAAGCCTTTTAAGGCCCCTTGGGGGGCCGGGGGGTACCAGGAGTGCCCCCCTCCTCTTCCAGGGGCCTCAGAAGCCCTCTCAGGGCGTCCAGGGGCAGGCCCACGGCCCGGGCCAGGTCCTCCAAGGCCAAGGCCAGGTCCAGGTTGGCCCGGTAGAGGGCGAGGCGGGCCTGGGAAAGCCTCTCGGCGGCGGCCAGGACCTCGTGGGGGGCGGCGGCCCCCACCCGGGCCCGGGCCTGGAGGGCCCGAAGCTCTGCCTCCCTCGCCTCCACCCCGTCAGCGGCGGCCCAGGCCGCCTCCCGAGCGGCGAGCCACCGGAAGAAGGCCTCCGCCACCCGCACCCTCGCCTCCCGCCGGGCGGCCTCGGCGCGGGCCTCGAGGGCCCGCAGGGCCGGGCCCCTGTCCCGGAAGAGCTCCGCCAGGTTCAGGCTGAGGGCCAGGCGGTAGGAGGGGGCCACCTGCCCGTACTCCCCCGCCAGGGCGGCCCCCGCCTCGGCGGAGAGCGCCCCGAGTATTCCGAGGGAGGCCCGGGCGGCCTCGAGGTCGGCGAGGGCCTGGAGGTAGGCGGGGTCCGCCTTCAGGGCCTCCTCCGCCAGGCGGTCCAGGAGGCGGGCCTGCCCCTCGGTGAGGCCCTGGGCCAGGGCGGGGAGGAGGAGGGCGAAGAGAAGGGCCCTAAACCAGGTCCAGCACTTCCCAGGGAACGAAGACGCCCCCTTCATCGTCCTCCTCAAAGTCCTCCGCCTCCCGGTCCAGGCACTCCAGGCAGGCCGTCTCCAGCTCCCGGCCATCGGGGAGGCGGATCGTGATGCGCCTCGTCCCGCCGCACATGGGGCACGCCATCACACCACCTCCGGCAACGGCACCCGGAACTCCGGGGCCCAGTAGAGCGCTTTCTCTCCCTCGGCAAGAAGGAAGGCGGCCTCAATGCCCTTCTGGTAGAGCCTCCAGCCCACCTCCGGGTGCCGGAGGAGGTAGTACTGGCCGGTCCCGTCCACCCGCACCACGGAGGCCTCCTCCAAGAGCCGCAGGAACTCCTCCATCTCCGTCCTCACCGGGCCACCACCACCTTCCTGAGCCAAGGGGAGAGGACCACGAAGGCGGCGATGCCCAGCCCCCCGGCCACATAGAGGTCCATCTCGCCCCGGGCCAGGCCCAGGTAGCGGGCGGCGATGGCCACGCCCCCCGCCACCAGGAGGATGGGGGCCAGGGCGATGCCCCGCTCCTCCCGCCGGGCCAGGCCCTCGGCGTAGCCCGTGCCCACGTCCCGGTTGCGCACGATGTCCTCGGCGCTCACGTAGCGCACCAGGCGCTCCACCTCCCCCGGCACCCCGCCGGAGAGGCTCACCACCCGGTTGAGGTAGGCCTCGAGGTCCTCGGCCACCACCC
The DNA here is from genome assembly GCF_022385295.1 of Thermus sp. NEB1569. Taxonomy (NCBI): domain Bacteria; kingdom Thermotogati; phylum Deinococcota; class Deinococci; order Thermales; family Thermaceae; genus Thermus; species Thermus sp. NEB1569. The sequence continues at coordinate 6,061 of NZ_CP092443.1, read as the reverse complement.
CGTAGCGCTCCACCAGGGCCCGGGCGAGCTCCCGGGTCTCCTTGGGGGAGAGGGGCGGGAGGTCCACCCGGTCCAGGCGCATCCAGAGCCGCTTGGTGCCCGCCTTCCTCAGGGTCTCCGGGTGGACGGCGAGGACCAGGGTGGCCACCTCGGCGAAGGCCACGAGCCAGGGGACCATGCTCGGGGTGAGGCCCGTGGCGTCGTCCACGACCAGGGTGATGGGGTTCACCCCCTCGGGGCGCTTGAGGGCCTTGAGGAGGCTCCTCGCCTTCTCCTCGTTCCCCGGGTAGCGCCTCTGCCAGGCCTTGAGGTCGGCCTCGAGGTCCTTCCCCCGTCCCACCCCCTCCACGGGCACCCCGGCGTCCCAGAGGCCCCGGAAGAGGTCCTTGAGGAAGGTGCCGAAGGGGGCCACCCGCTCCGTCCACACCACGGGGGCCCAGGCCTCGAGGGCGGGGAGGAGCTCCCTGAGAAGCGCCGTCTTCCCGTACCCCGGCGGGGCGGAGAGCACCACCCCCCTTCCGGCCCGCACCGAGAGGAGGACCGCCCGCCCCTCCTCCTTCCGGCCCACGAACATACTTCCAGACTAACAGAGTCTGTAAGTTCGGAAGTCTGTGAGTTCGGAAGTCTGTGAGTCTGGAAGTTACAGAGTCTGTAAGTCTGCAACTTCGGTAGTTACAAAGTTTGAAAGTCTGTAAGTTTGGTAGTTACAGAGTCTGTAAGTCTGGAAGTTCGTGAGCCCGCGGGCCCAGGGATCCTGGCGCGCGGGAGGCCGGGATCCCGAAGCCCCCTCCGCGTCAGGACTTCCGGCAGGAGTAGACCGTCATCAGCTCGCTCCGCTTGAAGGAGGAGAGGAAGCGCAGAATCCGCGCGGGCTCGCCCTTCACCCGGTAGAGGGGGGGAGGGGAGTCCTCCTTCATCACCTCCTCCAGCTCAACCCCGGCGCGAAGGGCCTTGCTGGGGGCGGTGCCGATCGCCTCTGGGGAGGCGATGCTCATGTGCAGGCGTCCGCCCTCCAGCTCTATCCAGAAGTAGGGGTAGATCTTGCCCAGGGTGTCATCCCGGCTCTCCAGCTGAACGAGGTAGAAGCCCTCCTCCAGACGCTTGAACCATGCCGGCTCGTTGTCCAGCTGGTAGCCTCCCCGGACCCGCTTGATCTCCATGGTGCTCGCTTTCCCGTTGAAGTCCTTGCAGTCCCACTTCCCCACGCCGGGGAAGGCGTCGCTCCGGCTCAGGGCCAGCTTGTCCGAGAAGAAAAGGCACCCCGAGAGGAGAAGGCCGAGGACGCCCCAGAGGAGAAACCACGCTCCCCGCATGCCTTTCCCCATACCACGGGGGCTTAGGGTGGGGCGTGAAAAATGACCATCTTGCACCGTTTGGCTCCTTTGGGTATTCTGGCCGCGTGGGCAAGCCCATGTTCCTCGCCCCCGAGGAGCTGGCCGCCGCCCTCCGGGTCCACCCGGAGACGGTGCGGGGCTGGATCCGCTCGGGGAAGCTCCAGGCCCAAAAGGTGGGCCGGCTCTGGCGTATCCCCTGGGAGGAGGCGGCCAGGCTCGCAGGGAGCGAGGAACGCCTAAAGGAGGCCCTGAAGGAGGTACTGGGGTGAGGGTGGTGGCCGTGGTGAACGGCAAGGGCGGGGTGGGCAAGACCACCACCGCCGTCAACCTCGCCGCCATCCTGGCCGAGGGGGGCCCCGTCCTCCTGGTGGACGCCGACCCCCAGGGCTCCGCCTCCTGGTGGGCGGGCCGGGGGGAGATGCCCTTTGACCTGGCGCAGGAGACGGACCCCGCCCTCCTCCTCCGCCTGCGGCGGGTGAGGGGCTACGGGGTGGTGGTGGTGGACACGCCCCCCGCCCTCCGCTCCGAGGCCCTGGAGGCCGTGCTCAGGGCGGCGGACTACGCCGTCCTCCCCACGCCCCCCGCCCCCCTGGACCTCGAGGCCCTGGTGGAGACGGTGCGCAAGGCCGTCCGCCCCCTAGGGGTGGCCCACCGGGTCCTCCTCACCCGGGTGGACCCCCGGAGCCTGGGGGAGGCCCTCGAGGCCCAGACCGCCCTCATGGAGGCCGGGGTGCCCGCCTTCCACGCCTTCGTACGGGCCTACAAGGCCCACGAGCGGGCCGCCCTGGACGGCAAGCCCATCACCCGCTGGCGCGGCCCCAACGCCCGCGAGGCGGAGGCGGACTACCGCCGGGTGGCGGAGGAGCTCCTCAGGGAGCTCGCCCGGACCCCGGAGAGGAGGGAGGCGTGAAGCGGAAGCGCCTGGCGGAGCTGGTGAGGGAGGAGGCGGGGGACCTTCAGGAGGCTCCCGCCCCCAGGGAGGAGAGGCCCGGGGAGGCCCCTCACGGGGGGGGCCTCGAGGGCTCCCCGCCGGGCGAGGGCCAAGCGGAGCGCCCCCTCCCCCCCTACCTCACCTACGTCCGCAAGGAGTGCCGCCTCCGCCCCGACCAGCTGGACGCCCTCACCGCCCTGGCCCGGAGGCTCAACCGGGAGAGGAAGGGGAAGGGGGAAAGGATCACGGAGAACACCCTCATCCGCTGGGCGGTGGACTTACTTTTGAAAAAACTAGAGCTGGAAACGGGGAGCGACGGAAAGGAGGTGACATGACGCGGATGTTCGAGACGCTTGCAGAACTTGAGCACGCTTTTCAAAACTTGCGCGAACAACTTGGCGCAATGGTAACGGCGAATGAAGACTTTCCCCTTTTGGTCGTCGACCTTTTTTCCGGAGCCGGCGGCATGTCCTACGGCTTCAAATATTGGGGGGATAGGCTTTACAAAATAATCGGTGCGGTGGATCTCGAGGTGGCCAAACCCAGCGACAGCAAGGCAAAAAAGGGCGGCGGGGGAACGAACTGCAACGCCACATACGAGGCCAATATCGGCATACGCCCGTTAAAAGCCGATATAACGGAACTTAATCCCCGTGAATACAGAGAAAATTTGGGTCTTGAAGTGGGTCAGTTAGGCGTACTTATTTCCTGCGCCCCCTGCACGGGATTCAGTCAAAAAAACTTTCTGAACCACCAGAACGATGACCCACGAAACCACTTGGTGAGGAGAAGCGGGGTTTTTTTGGAGGAATTTTTACCAGAGTTCTTCGTGATGGAAAACGTCCCAGAAATGATGTTGGGAAAACACCGTCACCATTTTGAAGAACTGAAGGAGATACTCGTAGGTTTGGGTTATTCCTACACCGCCGGCGTGTTGGATTTCTCCACTCTAGGTTTGCCGCAACGAAGAAAGCGTGCCGTGGTTATGGCCTGGCGGGAAGGTAGACGAATCCCGGCTCTACCTCGCTTTTTCTCTTCCCCTCCTACGGTACGGGAGGCAATCGGCCATCTTCCACCTCTCTCCGCCGGAGAAACACATCCAAACGATCCGATGCACAGATGTCCAAGGCACACCCCGGAGGTCATGGAAAGAATTAAGGCCGTACCCAGGGACGGAGGTTCCTGGATCGACTTGGCCTCCAGAAATCCGGAACTCCTTATTCCCTCGATGAAAAGGAAACTACGGGAAGGAAAGAAGGGGTCTTTTCCCGACGTCTACGGACGGATGTCCTGGAATTCCCCCGCGCCTACGATCACGAGGGAATGCGGCCACCCCGGCAACGGACGCTACCTACACCCCGAACAGGACAGGATGTTATCTATAAGGGAGATGGCTATATTACAAGGTTTTCCTCCCAATTACACCTTTATTGGAAACCTCAACCAATGCTACAACCAAATCGGAGACGCGGTTCCCCCCCTGGTTTCTCGCACGATTGCGGGCCTCTTTCTCCTCCTGAAGCTCGGGCTGAACTGGGGCCAAGTCATGAACCGCCATATACATGTCTCCAATCTCAATTGGCTTTATTTCGAAGAGCACGTCCCGAGAGCGCAGGTGGAACAGGATCCTCTCCTAATACCCTAAGCCGGTTGCCGTACATCTAGAGGAGGAAAACGATGATCCCGGAACACGGAAACAGAAGCGACGAAACAATCAAGGAATTAATCGCCCGCCTTCCCTGGGCACCCGAAAGCTTGGATACGCTAGAGAGCGAGAAAGAAGAAGCAAAAAAAATCGATTTGCTTTCGAGAACACATAGAGGTGCGGAAATGATACGTTACGTTCTAACACACATGGAGTCCATCTTCAAAAAATCGTTCTCTGAGGAGACTACCTCCCCCCCTAGCCTCGGCACTTTCCGCTTCTTTCCTCAGCATGAACAAGAAGGCCAAAAGCTTATAAAGCATCTTTTACAACAAGGCATAAACCCGCAAATTCTTTTCGTAGAAAGTAGTTCCGATTTTGAGAAAAAAACAATAAAAGCAAGTTTACACGCAGGCATAACCAAAAAACTCATCAACAACTACCGCACGACGGACAGCGATCAGCTCAAACAGTGGATCAACTCGGCAATACTCCTCGCCTTCCGGACCTACGTTGATTTGACTGGGAGGAAAACCTTCCAAGAAAGCTGGCCAGAGTGCGTAACCAAAGAAGACGTCTCAAAATTCTTGGAGTTTACCGCAACGATGAACTTGGGAGTCATGGCGGACGGCTGGTGGAGAAACCAGGTAGGTGAGAAAGCTGTGCAACTTTTCATAAATGAAATCGAGAAGGCGTTGAAGAAGCTTTATTCAAAAAAATCCTATCGTTTTGAGCCTAACGAGGACAGCCCGAGCGTCCGCGAATACATCGTAACCAACACCACCAACGAAACGCAACTGATTTTTCGATTCGGAGAACCAGATTTTTCTGTAAAAATCCGCAACGAAAAAATGGAAAAAATACTCATTTTAGGCGAAATAAAGGGGCGCTTTGACAAATCGAACCTACAAGAGAGCTGGTACACAACCATCCAAAATAGGATGGGAAGGGCAGGAAACGAGGGCAAAAACGCGGCCAGTGTTTTTGTTCTTGTTCAAAATTACTTTGTGAAGGAAGAAAAGAAACAAATAAATGATCTTTTGAACGAAAGTGAAAAAAAGGGCCTCAAGTTGGGTCTTTTCAGCTTGGCCAAGTTGATGTTCTCTCAAGAGGAGAGGCGAAGATTTGAAGAATGCATCAAAGGCCTGATCGACCTTCTAGAGCTCCGATAACCCTGGCAACAGCTTCCTGCGGCGCCTTTTTCAATTCATGTTCCCAAATCCTTACGACCGACCACCCCTGTCTGGCCAGGAGTTCATCAACTCGTGCATCGCGTTGCCTGTTCTCTTTTATCTTCCTCCTCCAAAACTCCGCATTCGTCTTAGGTTTCTTATTACAGACGGGGCAACCGTGCCAGAAACATCCGTCGACAAAAATCGCCACTTTCCGTTTGGGAAATACGACATCCGGTCGCCCAGGAAGGTTGTTTTTTATACGGTAGCCCCTTATACCGGCAACCCGCAAGAGACGACGCAACTTTACTTCCGGTCCCGTGGAGGAAGTCTTTACTTTCCTCATCAACTCAGATCTTTTCTCCGGAGTAAAAATATCCATAAAAACCCCGTGTCGAAATCGGCTCGGCTTAATCCTAGACAAGCACTTCCGGCAGCGCCCGGGCGGCCTCCTCCAGGCGCTTGCGGGACACGTGCACGTAGACCTGGGTGGTGCTGATGGAGCTGTGGCCCAGGAGCTCCTTCACCTCGTCAATCCCCCGCCCCGCCTCCACCAGGGCGCTGGCGTAGGAGTGCCGGAGCTTGTGGGGGGTGATGCGCTGCCAGTCCTTGAGCCCCGCCCGCCTGGCCACCCGCTTCACCATGGCCTCCACCGCCCGGGCGGAGAAGGGCTTCCCCCGGTTGGGCCCCGTGGTGTGGCTCCAGATGTAGGGGCTCGTGGGGTGGCCCTCGAGGTTCCGGTGCTTGAGCCACTGGTGCAGGGCCCGCTGGGCCGTGGGGGAGAGGACCACCACCCGCTCCTTTCCCCCCTTCCCCTGGACCCGGATGGCGTGGGGGATCCCGTCCTGGTAGGTGAGGTCGGCGTAGGTCAGGGCCAGGGCCTCGGAGAGGCGGAGGCCGGTGCCGTAGAGGAAGGCCAGGAGGGCCCAGTCCCTGAGGCCGATGCGTGGGGAGCGGTGCTTGTAGGCGGCCTCCAGGA
>NZ_CP092444.1:0-55957 GCF_022385295.1 Thermus sp. NEB1569 | reverse complement strand
GTGCGGATCCTGGCTAGGCGGGTAGAGCTGGCAGCCCGAAATGCCGGGCAAAAGGGGGATGGGGAAAGTGTGGGTCTCTTAAGGGAAGTTCAGGCCCTCTTAAGGGAAGCAGAGCCATGGGTCGGCCAACATCTGGCCGTGGAGAGCATGCTGATCTCCCTGCTTCCTGGGAGGGAGCAGGTGGTAGCTAAAACGGGGTTCTATCGCGCCCTGGACGCCGGCCTGCCTCAACGGGCCATCCCGTTCCTGATGGCCTGGCTGGAGGGAGCGGTCCTCAAAGCGAGGGATGGGCATTTCGACGAACTCCATGATTTGGAAGCTTGGATCGACCATCTCATCCGCGTGGGTAGCCATGGAATGCCTATCGTAACCGCGTACAGCTGGCTGGCGAAGGGAGCAGTCCTAGCATACAGGCAGAAGCTCCTGGACGCGGCCAGCGCTCTCCATCAGGCCCGCGTGTGGGCTGCCGATTACCGGATGTTCAGCCCCTGGTACTCGGCAACCCAGCTCCTGTGCGAAGTGCTGCTGGCCAGGGGTGACCTCAAGGAAACCGAGGTACTCCTCCATGAGATGGATGCCCATGTGACGTCCCACAATCTCTCCTCTGAGCACGAGGTGCACTGGGCCCTCTGGCTCATGCACCGGGGGAAAACCGCAGAAGCCTGGAAGCGCCTGCAGAAAGCATCGCAGGGCTCCGCCCTGGCCAAGGCCTTGCAGGGTAAACCTGTGGACCAGGACGATGCGTGGCTAGCCATCTCGCTGCGCGTGCTCGGGGTACACCCCTACCCGCGGATCGTTTCCCTGCACGATCAAGCTCTGTATGCCGAGAACGGATATCGGCATGCCTTGTCGGATCAGGAAATGCTATACATCCTGGCTCTCCTGCAGGGACCTGCCACAGCGGAGGAGCTAGCTGAGCGCGTTTACGAGGATGCAGACAAGGTGCAGGCGGTACATACTACAATGTTCCGCCTGCGGCAAAAGGGTGTGCCCGGGCTATTGACCCGGGGTAGGAAGTATGTCCTCGAGGGATATAGGTTGGACGTGGTTTTGCGCATTGAAGCAGCCCGCTCCCTCCCCTATCTCCTAGAGGACCTTGGCCTGGACACCGTGCTGTGCAAGGACCATCCCCTCTACGAACACTTTCGGGAAACTCTGCGGGCTATGGCCAAGGCGTTGGCTCTGGAGTGGGTTCGGCGCGGGGTGCTACTACCCAACGCACACCTGATAGATCCGGAAGATCCACACTACCTTGAGGCTCTAGGGCGACCCGAGGTGGCCCATCCCTTGGAGGAGGGAAGCAGATGGCACTGAAGCTCTTTGTGGACGCTTCCTACCGGGATGGGCGAGCAGCGGTCGCCGTGGTATCCCAGGACGGCCAGGTCCTGCACCAAGGTGAAATCTGCGCGGCTGACAACAACGAGGCCGAACGCTATGCCTTCTGGGTGGCATGTCGGATCGCACCCCACAGGGCCACCATCCTCACGGACTCTGGTCAAATTCAAGCCCTTCTGAATGGTCGCGTTTCTCCACCGCAGGAAATCGCCCCCTGGCTAGCCAGCTGCCGGAAGCTAATAGAGGAAAAGGCACTTAACTGGGTGTTTATCGGGGGTCGGCGGCGACGCAAGGACAAGGCGGTGCGGAGGCCCTACCTTGAGGCGCACCGAAGGGCCACAGAGATTCTTAGCGCTAAGTCTACACAGGTGATAGCGCTATTGCTAAACAGTAGCGCTCAGGAATATTCTGTCGCCATGCCGGGACGACGGCAAACAGAAGCACCTCTTCCTCCCCGCATCCTGGCCATCATCGAGCGCCGCAAGGAGCTTGGGCTCACGCAAGAAGAACTAGCCCGGCGTGCTGGCTTTAGCGTGAGCTTGATGGCCAAGATCGAACGGGGCGCGGTTGATCCCCGATCTCTTTCCGCCCTCAACCTGATCTCCCTAGCCCGGGTCTTAGGGCTTCCTCTCTCCGTTCTCCTGGACGAGGACCTTGGCGCACTGGATGAACACAAACCGCTGGCAGTGCGGATTACCTCCTCCTTGGAGGAGGCCCTATCTGAAAGCAAAGGCTCTTATGTCGCTTATCTATCCCCGGGGGACATCCCAAAGGGTGCCCTGGCGGAAAAGCTCGTCTTTATAGAAGTTCCCGGCCGTTGGCTATTTTCGCTTTCTCTCCCCTTCCCCGTTAACCGACCCGCCCGCCTTCTGGTGGAGATGCGCCCGCTGCTTTCCCAACGCGGCACGTATGTGGGCCGATACGAGGGCTTTCCAGCCCTCTTCACCCAGGAGGACGTCGAAAGGGGCAGCTTCCCCCTCTACCCCCTAAGCCGGGACATGCCCACACTCTGGGTGGAAGGAGATAAGCCAGAAATCCTGGGCCTTGTACGGGGTATTTGGATGAGGGTATAGCAGTAAGCTATTCCCAAATCGGGGGGCACATGGTAATCTAAGGGCATGGGCCCCTTCTGGTTGGGCGTCATGCTATAGTGGTCCGTTAAGGAGGTGGGAAGAGCTGGCTAAGCCAAGCGGTGGGTAAAAAAACAGGAGGCCGGGTCGCCGGCCACTCCTGGTATCCACCTCAACTAAACGTAGGATACCAGGCAAAGGGAGGTAAGTCAACCCCCTTGGCGGCGACCCACGGGCCCCGGGGCCGGGGGAAAGCGGCCCAAAAGGAAAAGCCGTGGGAAGCACAACCAAATCCTGGGCGTTTTTGGATCAGCCAGACACCAAGACGATCATCCCCAACAAGGTGATGCAGGTGCTCATCGCGGGCCGGGTGGGGGATAAGGTCCTCACCCCTTCCGCCATCCGGGTCTACCTGGCCCTCTTCTCCCGGGCTCGCCTGCGGAAGCGGGAGGCCACGGAGGGGGAGCTGGCGGCCATCACGGGCCTGGACCGGCGGAGCGTGCGCAGGTCCCTGATGGAGCTTTGGGAGGTGGGCCTCATAGAGGTGGGCCCGGTGGGCTACTGGGCTCCCCTGAACCCGTCCTTGCAGGGGGACCCCGCTCCGGTGCAAGGCCTGCAAGGGGAGGTGCATCGGATGCAGCAGGACGTGCATCCGATGCACAACCCACCCGCAAAAAATGCCGTCCACAACGGAGCAAAAGAGAGGCCCGAAATAAAGGAAGAAGCAAAAGGAAAAAAACATCCTCTTCACAGGCCCACACACCAGCGTGTAGCAGATGAGGCGGTGGCTTTGCCTGTAAACCCGTACCTTGCAGAGAGAACCCCCCTCCTAAGAGAGGCCCCACTGGGAGAAGCTTCCAAGGCTTTGCCCCGAGGGCAAACGCGTTCTTCCGTCTTAGCGGTAGGCCAGGAACTGGAGGTCCTTTCCACTCTCCCCGGGGCGCAAGCTGGAGTGAATGCAGATATGGCATTCGAGGCCCTGGAAGGGGATGCCGAGGAAGCTGGGTCTCGGGAAGAGGTTTCCCCGGACCATGTGAATGGTGGCACGAAATACCTCCTGCAGGAGGCGTTAAAGAGGGCTAACCTATGGCGGGATTTCTACCGGGTTTTCCGTCCCTCCTTTGCTCAGGAGTTCCTATGGGTGCGCTACCTCCGGCGCCTGGAGGAGCAGGCGCTGCCCCTGGGTGAGGCCTTCCTGCATGCGATAGCCCGCACCCTGGAGGGGGCGGCACGGGGCGTGGTGCGCTATCCAACCGCCTATCTGGGGGCGCTTCTGCGGGAGGTGGATGTGGGCCAACCGTCAGGCCACGGGGCTTCCAGCCGTCAGACTGCCGAGTGGGAAGGGGTGGAGCTGGAGAGTGGGACGGAGCTCCTCCTCCCCGATGGCCGGCGGGGCTATTTCGCCGGCTGGACCCAAGGAGGGCGGAAGGGCTTTGTGGAGGTGGACGGGGTGGCCCTTGTGGTGGATCGGGAGACCCTTCTGGGCTTCCGTGTGCTAGGGTAGGGGTATGGTTACCTCGCGTGGCGAACACCGGGTGGCCGTAGCGAACTCCCACCTGGAGGCAGGCGATTCCCGGCTGCTTCCTGAAGGGAACGCCTTGGGGGAACACCTTGATGAACCGGAAGGCCAGCCCGGACAAGGGCGGAGCCCGTACCCTGAGGTGGGCCGCACCTACTTCGCCGTCTTGTATCTCTTCGGCACAGTGGAGCGGGCCCGGGGTAAGCGCCCCCCTTCCCGGTTTTGCCTGCGCGTGGGAGAGGCCTGCGTTCCCCTGCCCGGCCGTTTTCGTGGCCAGCCCATGAGTGAGCGCGTGGGGCAGACCCTTGGGGTGCGCCTATGGCCCAGGACGCTACCTGATGGCACCCTGGACCTCAAAAGCCCTTTTGGGGGCTTTATGCCCGAGCTCAAGCGCCCGGGGATCTTCCCTTTCTCCCTCCGGGGGCGGCTGGTGGCCGTGGACCGGGAGGAGGGCACCTTGCAGGTGGAGATCCGTCCCAACCCCAGGGGCCGCCTGCAGGAGGCCTTCCGCGTTACCCTCTGGGCCTCCCTCTCCCTTCTGGAGGACCTGCCACCTGTGGGCCAGGGGGTGTACGTGCAAGGGGAATACCGGCCCAAGAGCAGGCGGTTGGTGGCCCAGGTGGCCAGGGGCCAGCCCCTGTGGGATGACCCCGCATAGGGCCTACCTGTTCGGGCTGGCCCACCTCTCCCGCCTGAGGAACGCTCCTAGCCTGCGCCTGGAAGCTCAGGGCCTCTTCAGCAAGCGGGTCCGGTCGCTAAGCCTGGGAGGGCTGGTCCCTGGCGTGTACTGGGTGCGCCTCTGGTTCCGCACGGACCGGGAGGGGTTTGTCACCCAGCTTTGGGTGGTGGAGCGGCGCCTTCTCTTTGGAGCCCCTACACCCCGAATGAACCGCTACCAGGTTCCGGTGGGGGGTTTGGCTGGGCTCCCGCCCTTGGAGTTTTCCCTCCGGGGGGAGTGGCTTGGGGCCCACGAGGGGGTGGGACGGGTTCTCATCCGTCCCCAGGATCCCCTGGAAACCCTGCCCTTTGTGGTGCGCTTCCTCCTGAGGAGGCCGCATTTGGCCCCAGAACCGGGGGAGGTGGTTCTGGTCCGGGGCCACCTGGAGCGGGGGAGGTTGGTGGGAGAGGTCCTGCTTGACAGGGTGTAGCGCGTGAAGTAAAGTGTTGGCGACATGCGCCAAAAGCTTACTCCCCTTAGCGAATGGGCACGGCGGGAGGACATTCCGCACTCCACGGCCAGGAAGATGGTGGCCGAGGGGCGCATCCGGGCACAGAAGATCGGGGACCGCTGGTACGTGGTGGAGGACATTCCCGAGGAGGCCGTTAAGGGGGGTATGGTGCTCACCCTCTTCATCCATGCAGGGGGGGCGGGCAAGACCTCCCTGGCCAGGGATCTGGGGTTTGAGCTGGCTTCCAGGGGCAAGAGGGTTCTGTTGGTGGACATGGATCCTCAGGCGAACCTTTCCGCCTGGTTGGGTTTTGAGGACGTGGGGGAGCGGGATACCGTGCTGCCCGTTTTTGAGGGAGCTGACCTGCCCCCTCCTAAGGAGGTGTACCCGAACCTGGACCTCATTCCCAGCCATGTGGAGTTGGCCAGGGGGGAAGTATCCCTTTCCCGGGAACCTCACAACACCTTTGCCCTGAGGGCGGCCCTTAACGGACTTCGGGAAAAGTACGACTACATCCTGGTGGACTCCCTGCCCTCCTTGGGGAGCCTGGCGGCAACGGCGGCCTTGGCCGCGGATGGGCTGGTGGTCCCGGTGGAGCTGAGCCGTAAGGGTGTGCAGGCCCTGGGTACGGTTATCGGGGTGGCGGAGGCCTACGGGAAGGCGTTGATGCGGATGCGCCTTTGGAGTGGGCGCTCCTTCGTATTCTTGGTGGTCCCTACCCATGCGGAGGGCACGGCTCGGGATCGTGAGGTGCTACGCCTGCTGCAGGAGAGGCTCGGGGACAAGGTGCCGGTGGCGCCTGCCCTGAGCCGGCGTCCTGCCGTGTACCGTGAAGCCCAGACCCGAGGCATCCCGGTGCAGCTGGTGGGCTCCCCTGAGGTGGTGATGGAGCTGAGGGGGGTGGCGGATCTTGTGGAGAGCTTGGTCAGGAAACGCCTTGAGGAGGTGGGTGTATGAAGCGTAGCCCCATCGAGCATTTTTTGCCTCCGGAGCTGGTGGAGCGCTTAGAGATTGATCGCCGGCAGGCTGGGCAGGAAGCCATTCCCCTTTCGAAGATCCGTCCCCGCTCCCAGCCCCGCAAGCGCTTTGAGGGGGCCTCCCTCGAGGCCCTGGCGGAGTCCATTCGGGCCCACGGGGTGCTGGAGCCTCTCCTGGTGCGCAGGGCAGGGGAGGGCTACGAGATCATCGCCGGGGAGAGGCGGTACCGGGCGGCGAAGCTGGCGGGCCTCACCATGGTCCCCGCCATCGTGCTGGAAGTGGACGAGAGAACGGCCCAGGCCATCGCCCTCATGGAGAACCTCCAGCGGGAGGACCTGAACCCCTACGAGGAGACCCTGGGGGTCCTGGACCTCCTCGCCCTGGAGCTTGGGCGGAGCAGGGAAGAGGTGGTGAGCCTGCTGTACAGGATGTGGAACGAGGTCAAGGGAAAGATTACCCGCAACGTTGCGGGTAACCCGGAGGCGCAAAAGGTAGAGGAGGTTTTCCGTACCCTTGGGCACTTGGATTGGCAGACCTTTGTTCGTCACCGCCTCCCCCTCCTCACCCTTCCCGAGGACCTGAAGGAGGCCCTCGAGGAAGGCTCCATCCCCTACACCGCCGCCCTGGAGTTGAAGAAGGTGAAGGATGAGGCCCTTCGCCGGGAGCTTCTGGAGGAGGTGAAGGGGGGCCTCTCCTTAAGGGACCTGAAGGCCCGCATCCGGGAAGCCATGAGGAAGGAGGAGCCCGGGCCCACCTGGCACCGAGAGGTGCTTAAGCGGCTCGCCCGCTTAGACCTCGAGGCCCTTCCCGCGGAAAAGCGGGAGGTGGTGGAGGCTTATCTGCACGCCATTGCTAAAGAGTTGAACATAGGGAGGGGGTAGAAATGCATGCTTGGATCTCGTTTTTCAGGAGGGGAAGCCTAGTCCCAGCAAAAGCACGGGCGAAAGGCGTGGAGGAACGTATCTATGCCATGGGGAAGAGGTTAGTTGCAGACAACGCGAGTCCCTCGATGTTGAGGGGCTACTGTACCACCAGCCTGACCCCCTGGACGGGCGCCACCACCTCCACCTGGTCCCGTGGCTCTCCCTGGTCCAGGGTGCCGTCCCCGTCTGCATCCAGGAAGGCCAGGAGGCGGTACTGGCCGGGACTGGCTTCCACCCGGAAAGGCCCACCCTCCCTGGGCAGGACCACCACCTGGCAGTTCCCCTGTGCGGGGCAGACCTCGAGGACCACCCTTTCCTCGCCTCCTTGCGCCACCCGCACCTCGGCCCGGGCCTCAGCGCTTCCTGCCACTAAGGCCACCCGGTAGGTGCCCGGGGCCACCCCTGTGCCTGCCCTAACCCGCAAGAAGGCCTGCCCCTGGGCCGGGTTGGGGGAGAGGTAGGCGGAAAGCCCTGGATCCGGGCGCACCTCCACCCGCACCGGGAAAGGGGAGAGGACCTGGACGGGGATGCTCCCTTCCTGGCCAGGGGAGAGGGTCAGGCTCCCCTCCACCTGCAAGGCCACCCCTCCCCCCTCGAGGGCGCTCAGGGCCCGGTCCGCCCGTAGGAGGTTGCCCGCGAGGGTCGGTAGGGCTCCCGCCAAAAGGGCTCCCTCCACTCCCTCGAGGGTCCCCCCCCGGGAAAAGAGGAGGCTGGCCGCCGCCGCCACATGGGGAGCTGCCTGGCTGGTGCCCTGCATGGTCCGGTAGCCGAAGCCCTGGGACCAGGTGGGTCCCAGCACCCCTTGGCCCCCATTTCCTCCTGGGGCCAGGATGGGGGCACCCCGGTTGGAGTAGGTGGCCAGCTCCCCTCGAGGCCCCACCGCTCCCACCGCCAGGACACCCCGGCAGTTGGCGGGGAAGTAGTCCATGTAGTCCCGGGCGAAGTTGCCCGCCGCCACCACCACCAGGACCCCCCTCCCCCGCACCTCGTCCAGGGCCTGCTGCAAGGGGGCGCTGCAGCTCCCTTCCCCGGCCAGGGAGAGGTTGATCACCTGGGCCGGGTTGGGGTTTGGGGGAAGCCCCGGCACAGGTAGCCCCGCCGCCCACCTGAGGGCCACGATGAGGTCGCTTTCCCTGCCGTTTCCGCTGGCATCCAGGATGCGTATGGGCAGGATCCGGGCCTGGGAAGCCCCGGCCATGCCCTCCCCGTTCCAGGGGGCTGCCAGGATCCCGGCCACATGGCTGCCATGGTACGTGCCGGCGTCCTCAGGGTCGGTATCCCCGTCCACCAGGTCCAGCCCCGGAAGGAGGGCGTCCCTAAGGTCTGGGTGTCCCTGGAGCACCCCGGTGTCCACCACGGCCACCACTATCCCTTGCCCATCCCCTCGGGGCCACGCCTCGGGGAAGCCTGCCAGGGGGAGGTTCCACTGCTCCGGGAAGAGGGGCTCGGCCTCCCCGCCCATGACCCGGATCCTACGGTCGGGCAGGCTGGGGCTGATCCCCAAGGGGCTTAGCCCCTCCACCCGGTACCAGCCGCCGCCAAGGGGCCGGCCTGGACACCCCGTGGGGCAGTAGCGAAGTCTGGCGCTGGGCAGAGCCTGGGGGGATAACCCCGCCGTGGCCACGTAAACCACCCCCTCGATGGCCACCCCAGGTTCGGGGGGCAGCACCTCCAGGGAGAAGGAGGCCTCCCGCCTAAGCCCGCCGCCCTGGGCCACCACCCGCCCCTGGTAGCTGCCTACGGCCTCCCGCAGGCGGAAGACCACCTCAACCCCTGAGGGAGAAGGCACTACCCTTTGGGGCGCAGGCGGGTGGGGGAGCTCCACCCCCACCTCCACCTCCCCCACCCGCTGCCCTTCCACCCGCACCACCAGGGTGGCCTCCTCCCCCTCCCTCACCACCAGGGTGGGGTTGGCCAGGCTCAGGTTCAGACGGGGCGGTGGGGTGAGGTCGCATGCGGCCAGGGAGAGGGCAAGGACCAGGACGCCCCACCTAAAAGACCTCATCTCCGTCCTCCGTCCGTATCAAGCCCAGGAAGAACCGGTCCATGGCCTCGTAGGCCTCCTCGAGGGTGGCCCACTGCCCCAGGGGGATGGGTTCCTCCATGTCCGGGGCCAACCAGTAACCCCGGATGGCTCCTTGCCCTCGGTCAGCTCTGATGGGGGGCTCCACCAGGTACAGGACCCCGATGTCCTTGCCTTCGTAGACCACCCGCTTTCTCTCTCCAGACCAGGTCAGCACCATATCAGCGCACTGCCAGGGAAAAGTACCCCAGGAGAACCGCCACCACCTGGGGGCTGTCCACGATAACCCAGATGGCCTTCCCCCTTTCCACCTTCCGGCCCAGGAACCACCTGCCATCGGCCAGGATGAACCCCCCGCTGAAGGGGGTGCCCCCTAACCGCACCACCTTGGCCTCCTTGGCCCAGGCGGGGGGCTTTTCACTGCCCAGGACCAGGGTAATCCGCTTGCCTTTGAGGGCCTCCCCAATCCGCTCCGGGGGTAAGCCCACTACAAAGGCCTCCCGCACCTGGTTCACTACGAACCAGTAAAAGGTGTCCTCGTCTACTTCCCTTACCTGCGGCAGGCCCTGGGCCAGGGCCAGGCCCAAAAGCACCACAAGGCTCAAAAGCGCACGCCTCATCTCGTTTCCTCCTCCCTCTTGGCCGCATCCGCCACATACCGGGTGGCGATGTTCACCACCAGGGCCACCTTGGAACTCACCGGCCCGTCAAAGGTGAGCCAGAGCCATTTATCCGGGGTGCTGTGCCCCGGGGCGAACAGGTAGGGCTTCCCCCCGGACCACACCAGGGGCAGCCCCAGCAGAACCCGGGAAAGCTCCGGGCTGTCCCTCTCGCCCCCCACCCCCACCACCTTGAAGAGGTTCTGGTCCTGGAGGGCCTTGAGCTTTTCCTTAAGCTTCCTGGCCGTGGCCGTGTCCGTCACCACGAACGCCTTGGTAATCTTCATCCCCCCAGGGGGACAGGTGTAGATGGGCACACCCCCGTAGGAGATGTTCTGGCAGGTGCCCCCCTTGGCGATGAGGATGAGGTAGTCCAGGATGGCCTCCACCCCGGCCCCTGAACCCACAATCATGATGTCCCCCCGGTTGAAACCCTGAAGCACCTCGTTCCAGCTTGCTGGGTAGAGCATCTCGTCCGGGAAGCCGCACATCTTCAGGGTGAGGCACAGGGTGCACTTGGTAACCTTGTACACCGCCCGAAAGACCAGGCTGGGCTGGCTGAAGTCCAGCTGGGAAAGGGACTGGGGGTTGCAACTCATCACCGCCCCCACCTGCTGCAGGTTGTTGCTGATGCCCCCCCAGTCCAGATTGCTGAGCCAGTCAAACTGGGCCAGGGCGGGGCTCAGAGCCACCACTGCTGTTAAGAGCCGCCGCTTCATCCTTCACCTCCCTAAAAGAGGCCGGTACAGGGCCGAAAGGTCAGGTCCAATCCCCCCTAAGTCCCCCAGTACCTTGTAGGGCGTCCCCTTCACCCCGGGTATCTCATACCCCTCGGGCACGGACACCCAGCGCCAGTGGGTCCTCTCCGCCACAAAGGGCAGGGTGTAGGGGGCCACCCCCAGGGGCTGGGCTGGGCCTTCCAGAGGCGGGGAGGGGTAGGCCAGGGCGCAAGGCGGGCAGTACTCCACCCGGATGTCTATGGTGATGGGCACGTGCCAGTACACGATGAGCCGGGATAACTGGCTCCAGGCCCAGCCCGCCCAGTTGCTGGCGTTGATTTGGCTCAGGTCGATGTTGCGCATGTCGGGAATGTTGGTGGCCTCCAGGATGTTCATGGCCTGGAAGAAGGAGGCGTAGCCGAAAGCCTCGTAGACGGGCAGGGAGGCGGGAGGTAGCCACCGCTTGGCCTCCTCAAACTTCCAGAGGCCCGGGCTCTCCCTGTACGCCTTGATGGGCTCGTTCTGGGGCTTGTTGCCCGTAAGCTGGGCCACATCGTTCCCCGCCTTCACCGCCCAGTCCACCTTCATGAGGGCGCTGGCGGCGCAATCCGCCACCTGGTCCAGGCTCCCCGTGCACCCCTTCAGGACCGGTATCCCCTGGGTCAGGGTGCGCAGGGGGCTCTCAATCAGGCGCACCAGGCCCTGCTTCAGGGTGTCCCCCACCCCGGGAATGCCGTAGAAGGCCCTGGAGTTGTATAGGGTCCTGGCGGAACGGTAGAAGTGCACATAGTAGTAGACCTTCTCCACCTCGCTCCCGGTTCGGTCAATCAGCCCCTTGTAGGTGTTCCACATGCCTTCCAGGGACTGCCACAGGGCCTGGGGGTCCCGGGGCACCATCTCGGTGTACACGGGGGCCACCACCGCCCCGCCGTTTAGGAGGTGCCCCTGCCAGGGAACGGGCAGGTAGACCTTGGGGGCTCCCAGGTTGGCGAAGTTCGTTATACCCAAGTTGCTGACGAAACTCCCTGGGTCCGAGGGCCTGGGCTTCAGGAGGATTTCCGCCACCTCCCGGAGGTACTCGGGGTAGTACTTCTGCCAGGCGTGCTCCATGGCCGCCTTCACCCGGGCATCGGCGGCGTCCCAGTTAAACCAGAGGGGCCTCGAGGGGTACCCGGGGGTGCGGAAGACCTCCATCCCCTGGATGAGGACCTTAAACCCCGGGATGTACATGATGGGGAGGATTTCCATCCCCAGGTTATCGCAGAAGTCCTCCCTAGGGATTTGCGGGACGGGCCAGTACTTGTCCAGGCTGTGGAGCCCCGCCGAGGCCATTTTCCCCGGGTCAAAGGGGGTGAGCTTCCCCAAGAAGGCGGTGTCCAGGCTCTCCGAGGGGATGTTCAGCTTCACCTCCGGCAGAGGCGGATTCAGGTCCGGTCCCTTGAGCCCGAAGGTGCAGTAGGCCATGTAGAAGGCGGGGTTGTTGAGCTGGGTGATGACCCGCCAGTAGTACCGCTCTTCAAACCTCTGCCAGGCTTTTCTCAGGTCCTTCGCCACCTCCCGGGTGGCCTCCAGGCTGGACATGGGCAGGCGGAACTCGTGGGCCTGGGCCTCCTGCCAGGGGAGCCGGTCCTTGCAGGCATTGGGGTCGTTCTTGGGGTCGCAGGGCCCCTTCTGGTACTCCTGGAAGCGGTCCTTCCGCAACACCTCCAGGTAGGGCCACTTCCCCTTCAGCACCTGTTCCAGCCGGTAGTCGGGCTGGGAGAGGAGGTACTTGGTCCAGTCCTGGTACTGAGGCCCCGGAGCCTCGGCCAGTGCCAAGCCCAAGAGAGGCAGAAGGTAAACGGCCCTAAGGGTGTTTCCCTTCGGAAAAGCACTCATCACTTCCCCCTTTCCTGGCACCACTGGGAGAGGGGCTTGTACCAGGTTTTAGCCTCCTCCCGGTTCAGGCCCCCGTAGGGGTTTCGGTCGGGAAGGAGGCTACGGGTGATGTAGGTCACGTAGGGGTCCCCCTCTAATGCCTCAATCTCCCTGCCCTGGGGCTGGAGATAGCCCTCCAGCCCGGGTATCCGGTACCGCTTGCCCTCCGCCGTCACATACCCCCCCGCCTCCACGGGACGGTCGTTGTCCGATGCCGCACGGTCCACCTGTACCCAGTCCCGGAGATACGCGGTGACCCGATACCCTCTAACCCGGTACAGGGGCTTTAAGGGATAGATCACCCCCCCGATATTCCTCTGCGAGTAGTAGGCCCCGACCTCGCCATAACCCCGATCCCTACCCCCAGAGTCCTTGAACCGGCAGGCGTAGATCCTCGTCCACCAAGTGGTCCGGGAGTAGGCACAGTTATAGGTGACAAAGTCTTCCCCATTCCAGGTGAAGGTAATCCCCTCCACCGGATTGGCATATACGGTAGTCCGTACGGACTGGGGGCGGGAGGTATCCACCTCGTACCCCGCTACCTCCCGCTGGATCTCGAGGTAGGCCACACCCCGATCCCGATCCGCCGTATCCCGTACCCCTAGGGTCGCACTGCTCGCCCCCGAAGGGGGAGGATAGTTGGCCAAACGGAAACCCTCCTCTCCCCTTGCGCCGCGATGGGTAAAGGTCCCATCCCACGAGCTATCCCGGGAAAAGCTAAAGGAGGTGGTGTATCTGGAGGCAATCGTCCACTCCCTAAACCACACCCGAGCCCGAAGATTCGCCTGGGAAATATACCCCCAAACATCGGCCCTGGCCTCAGGCAACCCCTCCACCGTGGGTAAAAGAGGCGTGGTAAAGGAAACGTAATCCGTCTCCGGCCAGTCGGGCCGGTCCACCAGGTATCTCCCCGCCATGGCCGCTCCCTTCTGGCTGGCGTTCTGGGGAGGCCAGATGACCGCCAGGGCGTCCTTTTTGTCCAGGGAGGGCCTAGGCAGGACGTAGAACCGGGTATCGTTGCGGTAGCTGGTGGGGCAGTAGCTCTGGGCCGTGCCCTCGGGGACCACAAAGCGCACCCCTCCCCCCACCCGGGCCTGGAACTCCTGGGCCAGCTGGAAGGTCCAGGGGGACACTTCGGGTACAAAGAACCATAGCTCACTCCCCCGCACCAGCCTCCCGTAGAAGGCCCTCAGCTTAGCCATGGAGTCAATCAGGCTCTTCTGGGCCAGGTCCCGGTCCTGGGGGCTAATCCCGGCGAAGATGCTCCCCCCGGAAGGGGGCCGATAGCTTTCCATTCCCGGGTAGCGGTAGCGCTCCGGGTTTCCCCCTGGGGGCCTGGCCGTGAGCCACCCTCCCGTTTCCATGGGCACGGGGTTGTCCGGGGAAGCCTGCCAGGTCCTGGTGCCCTGAAGGGGCCAGACGGCGTACTCCACCCGGTAGTACTGGGGCTGTGTTCCGGAGTAGACGGTGGTTACCCCCGCCTTGCCTCGAAGCTTCCCCTGGCTGTCGTAGAGGTTGTAGGCCTGCCCGTTCGGGTAGGTCCCCGGGGAGAAGCCCTGGAGGCTGAAGGTGTCGCACCCCCCCACGCACAGGTAGAGCCTGCCGTTCCAGGTGAGAGACTGGTAGCTGGTCCCCTGGATGGGGCTGGCCCCGGTTTCCAAAAGAAACTCCACCCGCACCCGGTAGCCCTCCTGGGCGTTTCCCTCCAGGTAGTCCCGCACCTCCGTGGAGGGCCTGGGGCCGTCCAGAAGGCCCACCTGGGCCAGGACGGGAAGGAGTAAGGGAATGAGGGCTAGGCTTTTCCGCATGATGGCCTCCTACGGATACTGCTTTCCCCTTTGGAACATGGGGTCAATCATCAGGAGGGCTTTCAGGGTGGGCACGATGCCCGTGGGGGTTTCCACCAGGGCCAGGCACCGCCTGCCCTCCTGGGTGTCCTTGTAGAGGCGGCAGGACTGGAGGACCTGGTTCCTTTCCTCTTCGGGAACCCCGGGGTACTCCCGGTCCGAGGGGTCGTAGTACTTGCGGGGGATGAGCCGGTCCAGGAGGAGGTAGTCGTGCCTCCAGCCCTTGACCATGAGGAAGGTTTTGATTTCCACCTTGGGACCGATGTCCGCCCCCCTGGAGTTCTGAGCCCCAAAGCAGAAGGTGATGAACCCTCCGCAAAGCCGCCCCGTGGCCAGGAGCCCCGACAGGATGCTGGGCACATCGGTGAGGATTTTGATTTCCCCAGCGGGGTCCGCCCGGTTGCAGATGCCCAGCCAGTTGCAGTCGTAGAAGTACCCCCGGGCCGCCTTGCTCAGGGCATCCCGCACGGGGGATTGCAACTCCTTGGCGTAGGCGTAAGCCTGCATGCTGGCACCTGAGCGCTTGTGGTCCTCCGCGATGCGGTTGGCAAACTCCTGGAGGAGGGCGTCGTAGTTCATCCCTGTCCTCTGCTCCCACGAAATGTAGGCGTAGGCGGTCTGGCTGGCGCTCACCACCTGGCTCTGCACCTGCCAGTACCGGGTGTTGGGTTGCTCGGTGCAGTAGCTGGGAGCCGTGTAGGAGGGGTACACCTGGTGGTAGGCGTAGTACTCGTAGGGCACCCAGGCGTTCTGGTTGGGGTCCCACTGCTGGGTCTTGCAGTAAAAGTTGGCGTACTGCTCCCGCCAGTACACCAGGGCCTCAGCGTAGAAGGTGTGCTTCCCGTTGTCCCGGTCGTCCAGTTCACGGGTGCTGGTGGATACCCTGGGGCAGTTCTGCACCCACTGGCTCCCGTTCGGTCCTTGAATAAGTGGGCTGTACCCCGGGGTGCCCCAGTTTACGTCCTTCAGGGCCAGCTGGCCCCCGTCCCAGCGCACCCGCACCCAGGCGGTGGCGGAAGGGTAGGTGGTGCTGGCGTTCACGGTGAAGCCCCCCTTCTGGGTCAGGGCGCTGGGGGACACCTGAAGGGAAATCTGGGGCATGTATACGGGAAGCTCCTTGTAGTCGGGAGGCGTCATCTGCACCTGGCAGGTCTGGGCCAGGGCCAAACCAAGGAGCCAGGAGAGCCAGGGTATTAACAACACGATGCGGCTCATAACACTAGAATATAGCAACTTATGCTTAAACCAATACCCATCAGATTCGACCTCTCTGGCATGTGTGGCCCCTAGCCCCTCCACCCCCTCACTCCCAGCCCGGCCTGCAATGCTTTGGGGTGAGGAAGGGCGTGGGGAACGGGACTAAAGATGGTGAAGAGGGGAAAGCCTGGGTGTGCTAGGATGGGAGGGGCGAAAAGATGCCTCGGAACCTGGTCATTGGTTTACCCCTAGAGGCCTGGGATATCCCGGAAGAACGGAAGCGCATGGTGGGAGAGGCCCTGGCCACCTGGAACGAGCGGGTCCTGGCGGAAGGGGTCTGGGCCTACCTGGTCCGCCACCGGAGGAGGCCGGATACCGTGGTGCCCCACATGGTGGAAAGGTTCGTCCTTTGGCTGGCCCTGAAGGGGCGGAAGTGGCCGGCCCTCGAGGCGGGCGACATCCTGGCCTACCTCCTGGAGATCAAGGAGAAGGGCTTCCCCGGGGGGCCTCCGGGTCCCCTGGCCCCCGCCACGGTGGAACGGGCCCGGGGGGCTTTGGGCTACCTCTGGCCCTTCCTGGAGTGGGCCGGGCATCCCATGCCGCCCCATGTGGAGTACCCGCCCCGGCAGTATCCCCTCCTCTCCGGTAGGGTCCCCATCCCCGAGGAGGTCTGGGAGCGGGTGTGGCAGGCCACCGACCACTTCACCCCCGCCTACTGGCGTCCCCTCCTCCGGGTCCTCCTGGTCCTCCTGGGGGAGGTGGGGCTCAGCCTCCGAGAGGCCCTGGACCTGTGGCGGGACGACCTCCGGGGGGAAAAGCTGGTGGTGCGAGGGCGGAACCTGAGGGAGATCCCCCTCTCCCCCCTGGCCCAGGAAACCCTCCGGGATTGGCTCCCTCTGAGGGACTACCTGGCCAGCCACCAGCCCCTGCCCTTTCCCCACCTCCTCCTGAACCCCGTACCTAACAAGCACCAGGGCCGGCCCATCGGCCAGGCCTCGGCCACGCTCATCCTCAGGGAACTCCTAGGGTATGCGGGGTACCGAGATAGGAACAGGATCCGCACCTCCTTCGTCAAGCGCCTGCGCTGGCGGGCCATCCGGGGCTACCTCAAGGCGGGCTACCCGAAGGACAAGGTGGCCTACTGGACGGGGATGCGGAGCCTCCTCACGCCGGGGTGGGAGAGGGAGGCGGGGTGGGAAGCCGAGTGAGCGGTTCAGGGTGGGGGACCCCAAAGCGGATCATCCTGCTTCTCCACCTTCTCCTTGGCCTCGATGAAGGCCTTCAGCAGGTTGGAGGGAAGGAAGGCAAGCTCCCTGCGCAGGTGCTGGAGCAGGGTGTTAGGCCGGGGGTTCTGGGTGCCGTGGATGCGGAGGACCAGGGGGAAGCGGTGAAGGGGGCGAGAAGCTCAGGAACCCGGGAAGCGCCTCCGTTGGAGAAGGAGCCGGGAAGGCCTCCGGGCCTGGCCTCCATGCCCTCCCAGCGCGTGAGGAGGAACTGGTGGGCCCTGACGGCCCCCAGGCGGGTGAGGGTGGCGAGGTGGACCCCGTGGAGCTTCCAGCGGTGGGCCGCGGCTTCCGCCAGCCTCAGGGCTTCCCGGAAGGTCTCCCAGAATTGGGGGTCTCCCTCGTCCGCGTACTCTATGGAGCCTATGAGTTCGCCCTCCGCATCCTCGTCCAGGATGCGGTCCCACCAGTCCTTCACGACCCCGCTCCAATGCTCAGGGGGGTCGTAGAGGAACACGTCAAAGTTCTCCTCACCGTACCGCTCGGCGTAGTTATCCCCCTGGACAAAGCACATGATGGCTTCACGGGCCTCCTTCCCTCCCACGATCTTCCCTTCGGATTCGTAGGGGACACGCCGTAGGAGGAGATAGGCCGTCCCGTCATCAATCCTCCTCAAAAGCTCTTCCAGCCTAGCCGTCATCCTCATCACTCCCCCTCCCCTCCCCCCACTCCCTCAGGCAGTTTCCTTCCCGGGCTTCAAGGTACGGGCTACGCCCGTGACCCAGGGCACTGGCCTGCCTGCTTCCCGCCAGGCGTCCAGGTCCCCTTCCTCCGGCAGGAGGGCGGCGATGGCATCCAGGGCCTCCTGGTACTCTCCTTCAAAGGGGATCGCCTCCGCCTCCAGCAGGCGGTGCAGGAGGACCAGCCGCTGCAGGGCTTCCGTAGGGGCTACCCCCACTACTGCCTCGATGTCCTCGTCGTGGTAGCCCGTCTTCCAGCTCCAGTCGCAGAGGATCCTGGCCGCCTCCGCCTCAAGCTCCAGCCGGCTCATGTCTTCCACGTTTGAACCTGCTAGTCGTGATCCACAGAGAGGGAGGTGGAGGGGTCCCGGAGGGCCTGGTACACGGCGTGGAAGAAGGCCGCTTTTTCCATGGCTCTGCCCTCCTTTGCGCTTCCTGCTCAACAGAGAGAGCGTAATGGTTTCCTCCTCCCTCTGCCTCACTATGCCACAGGTACCCGACAGGTTCTGTCGGGTTAACCCTCCTGCTCAAACCCCCTTTCCAGTTCCCTCAGCCTTTCCCTCAGCTCCACCAACCTCTCCACGATCCGGCGGTAGCGGGCAAGCCGTTCCCGAAACTCCCCGGCCCGGGTGAATCCCTCCGGGGGCTGCCACCCCTTGCCCAGGTACTTCCACCGCCATTTGCCGTCTTTCTTCACCCGGAGATACGGGTAAGGACCATGCGGGCAGCGCTTGCATCTATCCTTCCCGCATTTCACCTTGCGCCAGTGCACCGGCACGGGGACCATGGCTTCAAGCGCTTTGCGCTCCTCGGCCATGCGGGCCTCGAGGTGGTGGATCTCCTGGATGAGGACCTCGAGGCGGCGGGGGAGGGTGAGGTAGAGGTGGTCGAAGTGGTCCATCTTAGCTACAAGGTATCACTTTTGGTAGGACTATGGCTTTCCTGGAAAACGACCCAGGTTAGAAAGCCCATCCTGGCCCTTTGAGGTTCGCCCTCTTCCCTGATTACCCTCGAGGTTCCAGGACAAAAAGGACCTGGCGCTCCCTTCCCCGGCCCACCACCTCGTACCAGACCGTGCCCTCGTCCACCCGCATCTCCCTTCCCAGGCGCACCATCCGTCCCTCCCAGGGCACGAAGGGAGAAGGCCGGTCCGACAGGCCCCGGAAAAGGGGCTCACCCAGAAAGGCAAGCCGCTTCTCAATCCTTTCCAGCTCCATGGATCACCCCCATGAGGTCCTCCCGCACCAGGTAGCGAAACCGCCTCGGGTGGGAAGGATCGTACACCTGCTCCTCAATCCGCTCCACCTCCTTGCCGGGGAACATGGCCAGGTAGCGTTGGAGGTCCTCTGCCTCCCGGCCCTCCCGGCTGTCAAAGCTGAAGACTCCACCCCTGAACCGCACCACAATCCGCACCAGCCGCTCCATTCCACCTCCGGAAAAAGCCAGAGGGTGGGGGGTTTCCCCACCCTCTAGCCTCGGGAACGGTTCCCTATATGCCTTTGGCGTTGCTCGGATGGATTGTCCCTTCCTTCATCCAGCGCCTGAAGTCCTCCAGGGCACCAAAGCGCCCCAGCAGGGTCTGAAGCGCGCCCGGCGCCGGGTCGTGCCACTGGGGATACAACAGCTTTACAGGGTCTCCCCATACCACCTCGGAGATGGGAGCCCACGACACAATGGCACTGCGGCTCCACTCAAGCCACGTGATGGGGCCGTGGACGCCGAGGGGCGTCAGGAACCTTTCCTTGACCAGGGAGGCCACCTGCTCGATGGCGTTGATCACGCTGGGTCCCTGGTGGTTGCCCTGGTCCCGCAGGATCACCAGGGCCTCTCCCGTTGGCAGAGCGTAAATGTCCACATCACAAAGGCCGGGGTTCAAGTGCCCCGGGTACGACAGCTCCCGGACAGCGATCACGAGTTTCTCAATCCTCACCCTTCCACCTCCTCCTCATCCGCTTCCGTCTCATCGGCCTTTTCAACCCAAACCCACCTGTCCCGGGCAAAGCCCCGGTTCCCCAGGGTGGCCTCCACCTCCTCGAGGGTCAGGGAGGCTTCCCTGGGGCCGATGGCGTTGAGGATCCACCCGCCCCTGGGGTGCTTCAGGACGGCGAAAACCAACACCCTATCCCCCACCCGGTCCACGCCCACCTCCTCGAGGCGGTACCGGCCTGGGGCGATGGCCCCCACGTGCTCCACGCACCTGGTCAGGGCCGCCTGCCAGTCGGGGTACTCCCCGAGGGTGGGGAGCATTGCGCCCCCGCGGTGAATCAACACGGCCTTCCACATGCTTCTCCTCCTTAATCCTCCGTTTTCCAGTTTACGTGGTTTCCTCCACCTCCAAGACAAGGTAGCGGTAACCCCCCGCCAGATACCGGCCCCCGGGGTAGGGGTACTCTTCCGCTCCGGGGTATAGGCGGCGATACCCCCTGGCCAGCCGTTCCGCCTCGGCCAAGGCCTCCTCCTGAGAAGGAAAGAGGAGGGTGGTGCGCATCTCGTGGGGCTCGAGGTTGTCTGGGTCCGCTGGGCCGGGGAGGTACCAACGGGCTCGGATGTGTAATCGGTACATGCTTTCCCCCTTTATTCGCGAAAGTTTTATTTCGCGAGGGAAACCAGACCCGGCCCCTACCCCAGGAGGTAGGACGGCCAGGCCCACTTTCCTGGGAAGGGGGGGATAGTCCCCCCCCCTCTCCCCTACTTCCGACTCAGCTCGTCAATGAGGCGGCTGGCCTCGCTGGCCGTGAGGCCCACCAGCTTCTCCTCCGGGTAGCCCAGCTTCCGCAGGAAGCGGATCTGGGCTTCGCTGGCAGGCTTCGGCCCATTCCCCTGGGGTTTTGGGGCCTTGCCGAACAGGGCCGCCTTGGCCGCCTGGCGATCGAAGTTCCCGCGCTCGTCCAGGTCCACCCAGACCTTCTCCATCTCGTAGAGGTGGCGGCCCACCCCGAACTTCACCGCCGCCCGCTTCAGGGCATCGGAGAAGGCGGCCTTCAGGGTATCCCCCTCCCCCACGTCCTCCTTGGTGATGCCCAGGATGGTCAGGCGGCACTTCACCTCCACCAGGCGCTCGTCCCCATTCCGCCCCTGGAAGGTGCGGTCGGCCAGGACCTCGTACTCGTCCGCCCAACCGTCCGGCCCCAGCACTTCATCCAGGCGGTTCATCACCGCCCGGGCGTCCACATAGGCCACCACCTGGCCCTTGCGCCCGTCCTTGGACACCGCCTGGATCTTCACGTCGATGACCTCCTCCGGGAAAGGTGCCCGGAGGGCCTCAAAGACCTGCTTGATCTCGCCCATCGTGCCCCTCCTTTCGCCTCTGACCACGGGGCCTTTAGGCCCCCCGGTCTGCCCTGTAGCTAAGACGCTCTGCTACCACCTGATCCGCCACCCTGCACGCCCTCTCGGGAGGCAGGTTCTGCTGCCTCGCCTCCCTGTAAGCCTTGACCCACCGGGCCAGCATTGCCGTATCCTGTTCGGAACGGGCCAGCATCTGGCCGTACACATCGTGTGCCTGATACCTGACCATGTCCCCTCCTACGCCCTCACCTTCTTGCCAAGGCGGATGCGCCTGACCCGACGCTCCTGCCGCCGGACCAGGAAGACCTCCGCTATCTCGGAAGGGGAGAGGCCTTCTCCCCTTTCCTTCCTGCGCGCCGCTAAGGCTGCTGCCGCCAACGCACCTCTCAAGCTCATCCTTCCCTCCTAGGCAATGGCCTGGGTGCCGGTATACACCCCGCCCCCCAAGCTGCGTCCCTCGCCCTCCAACCACGCCTGCAAGGCCGCCGCCACCAGGTGCTTGCAGGGCCGGGTCTTGCCTTGCGTCCAGGCAGGGCAGGTGCAGGTTTCCCGCCCCAGGTCCACCAGGTACAGGCCCTTGCCCTCCTGGCTCTCCACCACAAAGATGTCGGGAAGGCCCTGCACCGGGTGAACCCGCCCTTCCCGCACCAGAGCCTTGGCCTTCTCCAACCGGGTCAGGAAGCTGGCCATCCTGTCCTTAAACGCCATGGGCTACCTCCTTTCGCCTGTATCCGTGGGGCCGCAAGGCCCCCAAGGTCTTGTAGCTAAGCCTCAGAGGAAGAGCCTGCGGAGCTCCTCCGCTGTATTGTCCTCGAGGTCCCTCTTCCGCCTGGCCACCAGGCTGTAGAGAGCCTGCCGCACCCGGCGCACCTCTTCCAGGTAGGCCTTGAGAAGCTCCAACTCCGCAAGGTGTGGGCTTTGCCCCATCTGCTCGTAGGTGCGCAACAGGTCCTGGGCCTCGAGGGCAAGGAGCCGGCCCTCGCTGGCCAACTCTGCCAGAACCTCATGGACCTCAGAGCCCTTCTTCTTCATCCCAAACCTCCTCATCGGCAACCCAAAGGCGGTTCATTTGGGGTAGGGGCCCCAAAGCGGACCCCGTTAAGGTCCAGCCGGGCCAGCAATCCCCCAGGCCCCACCAGGTGGAGCTCCATCGTCCACCTCCTCTTTCATCTCTTCCCGTGGGGCCGCCAGGCCCCCCTAGCCCAGCGGCCCCAGAGCGTTCATGCGGCCTGCGCTTTGCCCACCTCCACCTGCCCTAGGATGGCTTCCACCGCCCGGTACAGCCGGGGAAGGACTTCCCTGAGAAGGTCCTGGGCTTCCCTTCCCGCCCAGCTCAGGATGTAGTCCCTGGCCCCCACCATCTCCAGGCCCAGCCTGGTGCCCACCGCATAGGCCACCGCCTCAGCCTCGAGCTCCTTCACCCCACGGGGAAGCCCCCTGCCCGCTTCGTCAAAGTGCAGCAGAGCGTGCGCCCATTCGTGAAGCAGGGTGGCCGCCTTCTCTCCTGGGGGCAGGTCCCGGTTCACCCGGATCACCTGCCCATCCGTGTCCCCGTGCCGCTCACCCAGGGAGGCTTCCACCACACGGAAAGGGCAGGCCTCCAACAGCCTGGGGAAGAGGTCTTCCGACCCCCTGTTCATGGGGGGCTCCGGGAGGGGCTGACCCTCCGTCTGGGAGATGTCGAAGACCACGGCGGTGCGGAAGCCCACCACCTGCTCCACCTCCACCTCCTTCCCCTCCTCGTCCACCTCCACTACCCTCCTGACCACGGGGGCCAGGATGCGGATCCCCTTCTCCCCCTTCCGCACCCTCCTCCCCAGCTCGTTCCAGGTCCTTAAGCCCGCCACCAGGGTGGCCTCCGGCTTCTGAAGCCAGATAAGGAGAGTGTTGCGGAAGGAATACCGGTGGAACCGGCCCATGGCCTTCAGGTAGTCCAGGAAGGCCTCCGTGTGCCCCTGAGCCAGCTCATGGGCCAGGCGGGTCAGGGTGTCGTGCACGTGCTTCAAAAGGGCGTTCCCGTCCTTCATTTGCGTTCCTCCTGGGGCTGATCTCAGCCCACCACTCGTACCACCTCGCCCCGCCGAACAGCGGCCAGCTTCACCTCTTCCACCCGGTCCGGGCCAAGCAGGAGGAAGGCGTGGAGTTCCAGCTCGTCCTCGTCATAGATCACGGCCACCTCCCCGGGGGAAACCACCAGGCTCAGGTCCGCTGCTAGATGGCGGGCGGTGTAGCCCAAGGGCACCTCGAGGGTCCCGTGGATGTACCGCCCCACCTTCAGGCGTCCGTACCGCTCAAGGAGCGCATCCACCCTTTCCCCTTCGGGCAGGGCAACCACCCGGAGAGGCGTTATAAGGTGCAGCCTTTGCATCCCTTACCTCCTTTTCCCATACGGGCCCAGGCCAGGGCCAACAGGGCCAGGCCCAGGAAGAGATAGCCCACCCCCTTGGTGGGGGCACCGCATGCCTCGGAAAGGACGAGGGGAAGCGGCTCGCACGACCTGCCTCCCACCAAAAGGGCAAGCCCGATCGCTAGAAGCAACCCCGGCAGCAGCTTGATCATCTGCCCACCTCCTTCGCCCTTCCCCGGGGGGCCGATAGGCCCCCCAGGTCTACCCTGGCCCTAGACCCCGGCGGGGAAGGGAGAGCACTGGCTATAGCTCCACGGCTCCCCTTTCCCAGAGAAGCCGGGCCACCTCCTCGTTCTCCAGGGTGTCGGTAAGGTCCTGGAGTTCTTTCCTCTTCACCGTGGTGAGAGCCTCCACCTCCAGCCAGTCGTCCCCGGAAAGGACCACCACCACGGCGTCCTCGTCCTCTTCGGGGCCTCCTTGCATGAGCGACAGGATGTCGTGAATCATAGCATCCACCCCATCGGGTTCGTCAGGGGAACCGTAGTCCAGGGCCCGGAGAAGGGCCTCGGCCAGGAAGCTGTCGGGAACCTTCAGGGCCTTTCCCTTAGTGAGGATTATCGCCATCTCCTACCTCCCTCAGAGAATCCTTTCCACCAGGTCCCCTAAGCGAGGGACCGCCCGAAAGCACCCAAAGACCTCCAGGTATTCCGCCTCCCCCACCATCACGAAGATGGCGGGATAGGTCTCCTCGAGGTCTGACTTACCAATGCTCTCCAGTACGCCAAGGACGTCCTGGGAGTCCGTCAGCAATAGGTACTCTTCGCCCAGCTCCTGAACCGTCATCTCAACCTCCCCAAACTTCACGGGGGCAGGGGTACCCCCGCCCCCCCGGTCTTCCCGTCCTAAAAGGGCAGTGGCCCGTCGAAGGGCTCCAGCAACCCCAGCACCCCCTTGGGCTTCCTTTCCTTGCGCACCTTTGGCGGCGGCTCCCGCCCCGTGCCCAGGCAGTGGGGGCACTCGATCCAGTAGAAGTCCGGCGGCTCCTCCCAGACCCTGATGGGGGGCCGGCCATCAAGGGTGTCCCAGAAGCCTCCCTCTCCTCCACAGACGGAGCACCTCATAGGTACCTCCTTTCACCCCTCCCCGTGGGGCCGGAAGGCCCCCTAGGCCTCAACCTCCCTTTTGAGAATCACCCCCAGCCCAAAGGGGCTCACCACCAAAAGCCCCTCCCGGTCGGGGGCCACCTTGGCCACCACCTTCGTGGCTTCCTCCAGGAGAAGGGCGTAGGTGTCGGGCCCGAAGGATCCGGCGATGCCCACCACCCTGCCCTGGCGGAAGGAAACCCCGAAGGCTCCGCTTCCTCTTGCAAAGCTGACCAGGATCTCCGCGCTTCCCATGGTTCCCTCGGAAAGGGAAGGGCGGGATAACCCCGCCCCTCTCCCTACTTGCCCTGGGCCACCACGCCCTGCGCCCGAAGGTCCTTCAGCTTTTCCCGAAGCTGCCGCCTTAGGGCCTCGAGGTCGGGGGACAACCCATAGCCCCAGTCCGCCTCGTCCTTAAGCAGCTCCAAGAGCTCTGCCGCCTGCTTGGCCGTGAGGGTAAGGTTCAGGGTGATGTTGCCCTGCATGCTCCACCTCCTTTCACCCCTCCCCGTGGGGCCGATAGGCCCCCCTGTCGGGAAGTCCTAGCCCTCCGTGCTCTTCCTGGGGCGGGCGCGGTTCATTTGGGGTAGGGGCCCCAAAGCGGATCCCGAACTCTCCAAGATACGGGCTAGGCCCGTGACCAAGAATCACCACCAGGCGGGAACGCTTTTCCCCTTCCCTGGAGAGGTAGCTCTCCACGTGTAGCCGGCCCTCGAGGTAGACCAGGGCCCCCTTCTGCGGCTCCATCTCCGCTATGGCCTCGGCCATTTCGTTGAAGGCCAGGAGTTCCAGAAAGAGGGGTTCGTCCGCCTCTCCCCTACCCCGCACCACCAGGGAGGTTTTCCAAATCGCTACTCCTTTGTCCGTGTAGAGAAACTCCGGTGCCCGAGAAAGAAAGCCTTTGCCAGTTAAGCGCATCCGCCACCTCCTTTCGGTTGTCATCGCGGGGACGTTAGGCCCCCCAGTCCGGGGTCATGCGAAGCATGCCTTGGGGGAGGTTGGGGTGAGCGGTGAGGATGTCTTAGGTACACATGTACCTAAGACATCCCGGCCCCAGGGCAGTCTCGGCAGCGCTCATCCCCCCTACAATGGACGCCACAAAGTGGTGCCCGCACAGGGGTGTGAACGCCACAAAGTTGTGCCCGCATAGGGGGGCGAACACTACCAAGTTGTGCTCGGCTAGGGGGGTGAGCACAACAAAGTGGTGCCCGCACAAGGGGGTGGGCACTACAAAGTGGTGCTCGGCTAGGGGGGTGAACACAACAAAGTTGTGCTCGCCTGGGGGGGGTGAGCACAACAAAAGCGGGTGAGTTTAGGGAAAGGGGGGAGGTGAATGGCAACATTTGCGGGTGAACATGCCAGGTCCCAGGGGTGGCCCATTGGGGGTGGGGACCTCGAGGGGACCACCTCTGGGGCACGGTCCGCTTTGGGGCCCCTTCCCCGGGCAAGCAAAGCAGATACCCCAGAAGGATAAGGCGGTCCTCCTGGGGTGAAAAGGTTGCCTACCTAGTGAATGGAGGTCTTCAGAACGACCTCACCCGAGGAACCACGGTAGGCCATGGCCCTGGGCCGCCCTTTTGCTACCTCCTGGAGGCGGTGGCGCAACCGGCGCAAGATGGCGATCTCGTCCAACAGGTGGAGCTTGTTCCAAGTGGGTACGTAGGGCATGAACTTCAGCAGCTTGGCCCTCATTTCTGGAACGCCCCACTCCCCTTGTGCTGCAAGCTCTTGCGCCTGAGTGAGGGCCATCATGGCGGTCAGGATACGCTCGTTGAAGGCTGTGAACTGCCACGCATCCCCCATGCGCACCGCCACCACTTCACGTTTCTCGGGATCCACCAGGGCGTCAATGGACCCCAACGCCTCCGAGAACTGCTTTTCCTTGGCAGGGAGGCGATCTGCCAAGGCCGGAAGCTCCTTGAGGTTTCCATCCCATCCAAGGAGCCGGAGCCCTTCATTCAGCTCTTCCCCGAGGACATCAAGGCGGAAGTGGGGGTTATCTTCCCTCTCCAGGGCCTCCTCCCAGAGGGAGGGGGCCTCTTCCACCTCACCGGTGGCCAGGAAGTTTTCCACCCACTTCTTGGCCTCCTGGACCCTCCTATCCGGATAGGCCCAGTACTCGTCCTTTGGGGGCAGATCGTGTGGGTGGACGGTGTATGCCACCCCTTCAGGGCTGGTCCAGCTCCAGCTCTTGGTGGGCCTGCGGTCCTCCCGCTTGGCAGGGTCCTGCCACACCTTGGTGGCAGGTTGGGAGGGCGCAAGACGCTCTTGGAGGCGCTTGAGGGCAACCCTGACTGCGGCCACAAAGTGGGGAGGGATGTCCTTGGTATCCACCAGGACAAAGCCCTCCTTGGCTGCCGCCGCCAGTTCACGCTTCACGCCATCGTCCTCCTTCCAGAGCGCCCGTAGAGACTCAAGGGCCTCCTCCACAGACTTCCCTGCTGGCCTACCTGCTGCCCAAAAAAGACCCCTAACGCTGACCTTCATGTTGTACCTCCACCCTTATGTTACCCGTTTTCCTAGATTTAGGCAATCTAGAAAGAACAACCCCCAGAAGGAAAAGGTTGTCCTTCCGGGGGGGGTTAGTAGGTTGCTGAACCTTAGGCCACCTTCACCTGCGCCCTGGCCATAGCGGCCTTGAGGGCCTCCTCGAGGCGGGTCAGGTCGTCCTCCTCCAGGTCCTCTCCCTCCAGGAAGCGGTCTAAGAGTTGGACTTCCTCTTGCCCAAGGTGCTCCTTGAGGCGATACTTCTCAATCGCCTGCTCCAGAGCCTCGAAGGCGGCGAGGTCGTCCTCCTCCTCTTGGGCGATCATCTCCCGGTAAGGGGTTCCCTCCTCTGTGGTGTCGTCGAGGCTCAGAATAGCCTCTGCCTCGGCAACGGCCAAAGCTTCCTCCACCACCTCAGGGGGGATCCCGAGCTCTTGGGCGATTTCCTCAGGACGGGGTTCCCGCCCGAGGTTCGCCTGGAGCCTGGCCACCGCCCTATTAATGGCGGCAGCCAGCCGGGAGGAGCGGTACCCGGTTCCCCGGTTGCTGTAAAACCACTCCCTAACGCCCCGGTCTGCCTCAACGTCAACCCAGAAGGAGAGCCACTTGCTCTTGGGGAGCACCCTCTCCCCCGCCCGCCAGGCCGTGAGGGTCTTATGGATGTGGAGGGCGACCTCCTGAATGAGGTCCAGGGCCTCATCGCCAAGCAGGTGGGCCTTTTCCAGGCCCTTCTGCATGGCGACGGCGTAGTAGTGGCCCATCAGCGCCTCAAAGTCTCCGGTGGTGAACGCCCTCATGACCTCTTCCCTCGTGGCCAACGGACGGGCCGCCTCTGCCATCAGCCTGAGCGTGTCCTTCATGTTGTACCTCCACCCGCATAGTACTACTACTTGATGCGGGGAGGCAAGAGGCGTACAATATCAGTGCTGGCCTAGGCTGCCTGAGCCTGGCCTGATGTTGTACCTCCACCGAGTAGGCTCCCGGGTTTCCTGGGAGCCGAAAGGTTTTAATGGCCCTTCCTAAGGTGCTCCACCTCTGCTCTCAACTGGCGCACCTCCTCCAGCAGAGCCCACTGGGGATCCTGCTTACGGCGGGCAAGCTCAGCGTTTCCCTTGACCACTAGCAGGACCAGGAAAAGGGTCAGCCCTACCAGAATCACGCCCACCCAGGGCATGGTGTGCCACAGGTAGAACCAATACCCCACTCCTAGAAGCCCCAGGGAGGCTGGGTGCCTCGCTACGTCAACAAGCGCTCCTCGGGCAAGGAGTGCGTTCAGATGGCGGATTTTCCCATTGATCTTCATGGCTCCCTTACCTCCATTCTAAAACAAGTACCCCAGAAGGATAAGGCGGTCCTTCTGGGGAGGTGAAAAGGGCTGGAAGGCTACTCGATCACATGGACCGGCTCGAAGCCTGCCCACGTGGCAGCAGCCAGGATCTGCCCCAAGGTAACCCCATGCACCTTGAGGGCAGGCAAGGTCCAGCTAGTGTCGCGCTCTGCGCGACACTCACCGGGTACCGCTTTAGCCAGAGCCTTAGCAAAAGCCTCCACCTGCTGCTCCTCCTTGAAGATCAGCACCTTCCTTTCCATGGTACTCTCATACTACCAACCTACGCCTTGGCTTGCAACCTGTGCTCAGTGTGGTACGCTAGAGGCATGCTCCCCGAAACCTTCCGTGAGTACGCAAAGTCCAAGGGCCTGGGCCGGGAGTACCTGGAGAACCTGGCGGGCTTCTTCCTGGTGGTGGCCAAGGAAAACGGGGAGGAGGAAGAGGTGAGCCTTTTGCTGGGGGAGGACCCCGCCCTGGGTCCGTACCTGGACGTGGACCTCAGGCGGGCACCCAAGACCCACGCTTGGCTCAGCGCCTTCCGTGAAGCAGCCCAGGAGGGGGCCACCGTGGTGGTCCAAAAACGGGCCGTGAGGGCCGTGGTGGTCCCTGCGAAGAAGGGACAGGCCTGATATACTGGTATTGGAAGGCTACGCCTTCTTTTCCATGGCACCCCGGGGCAAAAGCTCCGGGGTTTTGATGCTCCTAGCTGGCATGCCCTAACCATCCCAGGACCACCAGGGCTCCGCCAAGCGGCACCATCAGCTAAGAAGAGCTCAGTGCCTGGAGCACCTTCCTCAGCTCTTCTCTGTGTTGCGGAGGCACCACGTTGAGGGCCTCCCGGTTCGCGTCCGCCTCGAAGGGGTAAGTGCTGGCCACCAGAGCGTACCCCAACAGGACGCTCCCCCCACCCAAGGAACTGGGAGCCAAGGCAAACCCAAGCACCAGGAAGCCAAATCCTGCTGTTAAGGCCCCGTTAGCGCTTCGCACCCACGCTTCCTCCCCGCGCCACTGGAGAGCATGCCCCACCTCGTGGGCGGCTATTGCCAGATGGTAGACACTGCGCCCTCGCATCACAGGGGAGGTGAGGCGCACCACCCGGTCCGCGTAGGAGACGCCGTTCCGCCACCCCCTCTCTACCCTAAACCCACTCATGTGCAGACGAAGAACCCGTTCAGCAAAGACTTCGGCTTCCTCTTCCGCGAGGATAGGGCGGAACCGGAAGTACACCCACACGCGCCATAAAGTGTGGGCCAGCAGCAGCGCTATCCCAACGAGGGTTAACCCCATACTCTGTCGGCGGAAATGCTTACCTCCAAAGCATAGCCTTCAGGAGGGCCGCAAACCCGTATAGGAGGACTGGTCGGTCCATCCCCTGGAAGGTGGTTCCACCCGGACCGGGCTGAGTGGTCCGGTCCACAACCCATGCCCCCAGGGGGACCAGCAGGCCAGGCGGTCCGTATACCGC
This sequence comes from Thermus sp. NEB1569, assembly GCF_022385295.1. Classification (NCBI taxonomy): domain Bacteria; kingdom Thermotogati; phylum Deinococcota; class Deinococci; order Thermales; family Thermaceae; genus Thermus; species Thermus sp. NEB1569. Next base: position 26,579 of record NZ_CP092444.1, on the reverse strand, counting down.
CCAACCGGTCAAGGCCTGACCCAGCACCCTGGTCCACCCAGTCCGCTGGGCCAGAACCACGCCCAACGGGGCCAACCACAGCCCCTTGAAGAGGAGACCGGATAGCAGGAACACCAGGACCGCAGCCACCGTCCACCATCCTCGCTTCTGCCAGAGGGAAACCGCTCCCTGGCCCGCCCAGAGGGCTAAGGGAAGGTTTCCCCCCGTCATACCCAGGCCCATCCACCCCAAGGTGGAGAAAAGGGCTTCCTTCCAGCCCAAGCGCCGGCCCCACAGGGTACCCGTGGCCAGACCGCCATAAGGCCCCTCGAGGACCCCCGCCACCACCCCCAGGACCTCAGGCGGTAGCCCTTTCCCGCTTGCGATAGACGCCGCCATTCGCCTCCACAAGGCCAAGGTCCACCAACCGCTTCAACCGGCGGATCACGGTGGACTTGGGTAGGGCAAGCTCCCGGGCCAAGGCACTGGGTCCCTTTGGACTGGCCAGGGCCTCCAAAAGGACCTGGTCCACTTCCTGGTCCACCTGCTGGTCCACCTCCTGGTCCACCTGGCCCCCATCCTTGACCACCTCGCGGTCCACCGAGGACCAGTCCAGCCGGTCCGCTTTGGGACCTCCTACCCCAAGCTGGTCCGGGGCGGTCCGGCGGACCTCAGGGACCTGGGAAAGCCCCAGGCTCATGGAAGTGAAGTTCCCCCAAAAGACCACTGCCGCACCCACCAGGCTTCCCCATAGTGCCCAGCCTGAGCCCAATACCACCGAGGCAAAGGAAAGGTAGAAGGTGGCTACCTCCACGGCGAAGGCGATGAAGGGGGAGGCCTTCACCCCTGGGGAGTCAAAGCGGGCGTAGTAGTGCCGTAGGTGGGCGTAGCTGGCGGCCAGGGCTATCGCATACACCCCCACCCCCACCCAGGCCAGGAATGGGACCCTGTCTGAGGCTTCCCCCACCACCTTTCCTGTGATGAAGCCCACCACAGGCATAGCGGAGGCGGCGATGGCGGCCTGCAGATAGAGGCCCACCCTCATCCCGCCCTCCTGAACCGGAACCACAGGCGTCTAACCAGGACCAGCATGCCCAGGGCCAGGAGGGTGAGGCCTGCGCCCATGCCCATGCCCACCTTCAGCCCCTGGTCCGCCCCCACGGCCCAGGCTGCGTAGATGACCTGAGCAGGGACCTGGTGTTCCCCCACCTGGACAAATCCTTGGATGTCAGACCGAAACATACTTCTGGGCACCACAAACACCACATCTCCTGCCCGCATGGTGAGGGTGTCCTTTACTCCTTCCATGTCTTCCCTCCCAAAAGGCCGAAGAGGCCCTTGCCACGCCCCTTGGCGTCGAGGGTTCGGCGGAAGGCCTCCGTGATCCGCCTAGCCCATTCCTCCAGGGCCTTGAGGCGGGGCTCCACCTCGCCTCGCCACAGGTCCGTGGCCAGATGGATCCGCTCCTCCACCTCGGCCAAAATCTCGGCCTTGAGGGTGCGTAGGGCGCTTTCGCTCACCTTGGCGCTCTCGGGCTGAGCGAAAAGCTCCTTCCGTAGCTGGGCCATGCCCTCCACCACCTCCTTCACCGCCTGCTGGTGGGATTTCAGGCCTTCCAGGCCCTCCTTAAGGGTCGTCAGCTCTGCCCGGAAGCGAAGAATGCTGCTCTTCAGGCCTCCGTACCGGGTGGCCTCCCGGTTAAGCCGGCCCTCGAGGGTGTCTAGCCTTCTGGCCAGCTCCTCCACCTGGGCTGTTAGCCGGCCAATGTGGATGTACAGATCTCCGCTGCGGCGCTCTTCTAACTCGTTCCCGAGGGGAGCCGTGGGCACCAGATCCGCCAGGCTCAGGATCTCCTCCGCCCGCCTTCTGGAGGCGTAAAGCCTCTCCTCAGCGGCCTTGACCTGCTCAAACGCCCAGCGCCGGCCCTTAGCGGGGTCGTATAGCAAAATGGCTTTTTCCAGGCGCTCCCGGTAGCGCTCCGGTTCCCTGGATGGGTCCTCGCCGAAGACCACACGGTAGGCCTGCTGCCAGCGGTTCTGCTGCGCTCTGTCTCGGGTGGCGGTGGGGCGGCCTTCGTCCACCACCCCTTTTGCCATCGCTTCCTCCTCGCCCTTGGCCTCCACCCCCGCCTCTTGCTTACTCAAAGATGACTCGGGCAAAGCAACCTCCGGGGGGTTGCCTTCCCCGGGTTCTTGTACATCTGTGGCTTCCAGGCCCAGGGCTTCCAGGGCCTCCCGGTAGTCCGCCGCCAGGTGCTCCTCCACCAGCACCCGAGCGGTTTGCAGCAGGGGCTCATCCAGGGGCGTTGGCCAGCGGCCCGTCAGCTCCTGGAAGGTTTCCTTTGCCCTTCGGGTCGGCTCCACGTGTTGAGCCTTCGCGATTATCTCCGCGGCCAGCTCGGGTTCAAACGCCGCCAGGCGACCGGATATGCTTTGCCAAATCTGCTCCTGCACCATGGTCTTACCCCCGCATGCCCCACAAGGCCAGGTAAACCCCCACCAGGGCGGGGAAAAGGGTGATAAGGAAGCCCCAACCTTCGTCCTCCTGCCTCAGGAAGCCATCCGCGGCCAGCACCAGGGCCAAGTAGGCCAAGGCGGCGTAGACCCCTCCCAGGTAGAGGACCATCCCCCCCGCCATGCCCAGGACAGCCCCGCCGTACAGGACACCCACCCGGCCTCGAAAGAGGTAGCGCAAAAGGGGGGAGAAGACAAAGAGGGTGGTGGCCCCGTTCTGGCCCAGAAGCTCCACCAAGAAATAGGCCCCCAGGAGGGCCACCACCGCCAGGCCCACCACAGGGGCTATTTCCCGCATGCTGGTCATGGCAGCACTACCCTCCTATCCCCATCCACCAGCTCCACCACCCCTTGTGTGGTCCGGCTACCCGCCAGGCGGAAGAGGACCATGCGGCCTGTGGGCACAGACAGGGTAGCCACGCCATTCACCACCATGGCCCTATCGGCTAGGCGGTAGCCGTCATACCCAGCTGGAGGTGGGTCCCCGTAGAGAGGCACTCCTTCCTGGTCCTCTGGGCGAAGCCAGACCTCCCCGTAGGCGGTGGTGTCCGCGGTGAAGCCTGGGGCTGTGAGCTCCACCTGCACCCGCTTCCGGGCCATGGGCACGCTCCGGCTCTCCCCAGCCTTGGCGCTGACCTGCCCTTCCTGGAAGACGAAGCCATCCCGGTACGCCTGCACCAGGACGGTCCGGTAGCTGCCATCGGACGGGGTGAGGGTCAGGGTAAAGGGAGGGGTGCAGGTCCGTGCTGCTTCCACCTGGCCCACGAGGGCCACCACACAGGAAACCCCGCTGGCAAGCCCCTCTGGGGTGAGGCGGATAGGAGCATACTGGGGCTCGGCTACCCGGATGCGCATGCCGTCCGTGGGGGTATTCACCATCACCCGGGCCTCCCCTGTGTCATCCCTTACCCGTATCGCTGCCCTGGGGGCCGTAGGGAGGCTCAGGGTGTTCCTGCTCTCCTTCACCACCAGGACCATGCCTTCCAGCCCGCCCGGTGGTGGATCAGGGTAGGTGGTGATCCCAAAGGCCCAGGCGCCGTCCACATACGCCTCGTACACAGCCCTCGAGGACGCCCATGGGACCTCCACCTCCACGCTCACCCGTTTACGCTCCACCTCCACCCGGGACGTGGTACCCGGGGCCAGCCTCACCTGCCCCGAGTACTCCTGGACGCGCAGTCCCTGCCAATCCACCTGCACCTCCACAGGCAGCTCCCCCGAAAGCCCGGTAAAGCGGAAGGTGGACCCGTCGCAACGGCTTTGGGCCTGCCCCGCCACCTTCACGGTGATGCAGGCCCCTTGCGGGGCTCCGACTACCTCCAGCTTGGCGGGCCCGGAAAACTCTCGCTGAAGCTCGGTGCACCCGGCCAGAAGGACCAGGGTCACGGGCAAAGCCCGTACCGTGGGGCCTTTAGAAGCGAACCTCATAGCCCACCTCTACCCTGCCGTAGAAGCCGGTGGCGGTGGTGAACCGGAAGCGGTCCACATGGGAGGCCACGCCATAGCCCGCAAGCCCATCCCGATACCCGGCGGCCACGGAGATGCGGTAAGGGGACAGACCAAACTTGGCCCTGCCCTCCACCTGGAAAGCGGCATCCCGCCCAATGTCCTCGTGGGGCACGGCGTAAGCCACATACGCCTCTGCTGGCCCGTAGGCCACCGTGCCAAACAGGGCCGAAAGGGGCGTATCCGCCCCGCCAAACCCCCAGTAGCGGGCATAGCCCAGGGTGAGGTTCACAGGCCCCACGGGAAGCCCAGCCTGGGCCTCCAGGAAGGCGCGGCCCAGCTCACCCTCCACCAAGCCGGCTCCCGCCGCCAGCCGGGCATACACACCAGGCAGGAGGCCTCCTTGGCGCTCGTGCTCCACATAGGTGGTGGCGAAGTAATACCTGCCCTCAGCAGCTCCCACCTCTCCCAGAAGGCGGATGCCCTGGAAGAGGCCGTACCGGGCCACCGCCTCCCGCCTGCCTGCCAGGTCCCGGTAAGCCAGGCTAAAGCCCTCGCCCTGGAAGGAGGCCTCCACCCGGTCGGTTCCCAAACGCACCTGCGCCGTGCCGTAGGTCAGAGCCAGCCCGCCAAAGGGGCCCCCCTCCCCCGTGCCCACATACACCTCCCCCTGGGGTCGGGCCTGCACCGCCTTCTCTAGCTGGGAGGTACGTTCCTCCACGGCGTACAGGCGCTTGCCCACCACCTGGGCGTCCTTCAGCCGGGCATCCTCGGCGCTACGGAGCTCAGCTGTCAGGTCCGCCAGGGCCTTTTCCACCATCTGCAACCGCCCTTCCAAGGCATTCAGCCGGGATAGCTGCTCCTTATAGGCGGCGTCCGCCCGAGCCAAGGCCTCCTGCAGGGCCTTTTGCCTATCCGTCAGGGCAGCCACCTGGCCTGCCGCATCCATGGCGGCGGAAAGGGCCGCCTGGACCTCCCCCAGATCCGCCTCCAGGGTGGAAAGCCGTACCCCAAACTCCTCCAGGGCCTGCTGGATCTCCCCCGTGGCTTCCCTGAGGGAGGCCAGCTCGGAGAGGGCCTCGGCGATCCGCTCCGGGGTGAGGTTGGCCTCCTCGAGGGTCCTCCGCACCCGGCTCAGGACCTCCTCGGTCCAGGTCAGGTACGCCCGGTACAGCATGACGGCAGCCTGGTAGCGGTTCACCGCCTGGGTGCCCTTAAAGGTGCCGTCGGGGTAGCCTGTGAGGATGCCCTTCTCCAGAAGGTGCCTAACTGCCCTCTCCGCCCAGTGCCCCGCGGGCACATCCGCCATCTGCGCCTGGGCCACAAGAAAGCCGAAACCAGCCGCCAACAGGTACTTGGGAAGGTGCGCCATATCGGCAATATACTACCATTTTCGGCGGTTTATCGCAACATTCTACAGCCCAATCGGTACCCCCTCGGGCTCCCGGCCCTGCAAGAGGTCATCCAGGGCCTGGCCGAGGTTGGGGTACAGCAGAAACTTCCCCTTCCCCACCACCTGCAGGGCAGCGGAAAAGGCCGGGCGGGACCGCCGCTCTTTGGTCCTCAGGTCCGGGTCCCCAAGCACAGGGTGCAGGGCTGGGTTTTCCAGTACGTCCAAGAGCCTCTCCCCGTGGGCCGTGGCCACCACCCGTACTCCCCTGCGGCTGGCGGTGAGGCACTCCTGGACGTCCTCGTTGTAGCCGATCTCGTCCACCACCACCACCTCCGGGGAGTGATTGGCAATGGCCTGATAGATGATCCGGCCCTGGTTGCGGCTGGGGGGATCGGGCACTTGCATACGCCGTGCCGGGCGGATCCCGGGGTGCGGTATGGTGCCGTCCCCCCCGATCTCATTGGAGGTGTCCACGGCCACCACCCGGCTCCCGTACACCTCGGCAAGGATGCGCACGATGTCCCTAAGCAGGGTGGTTTTGCCGGTGCGGGGAGGTCCCACCACCAGGAGGCTTCCCCCTGTTTCCACCAGATAGGGCCTCAGGGGTTCCGCAACCCCCTGGATAAACTTCCCCACCCGTATGGTGATGCCGGCCATCTCGTCCAGTCCGGTGAGGATGCGGCTGATGCGGTGCAGGGTCCCCTCGAGGCCGGCCCGGTTGTTCTCCTTGAATCCCCCCACCCGGTGCAGAACAAAGTCCAGGTCCTCCTTGCGCACCTCCCGCTCCGAGTAGAGGGTCTCGCCGTCCACGGTATAGGCCAGGCGGTACCCCAGGTCCATGGCGATCTCCTCGAGGCTTGCCCCGTACCCTTCCACCTCCCGCCTGACCCAGGGCGGGAGCTTCTCCATCAGCAGCGCAAACTCGTTTTCAAAGCCCTCTCTAAGCACAACCATAACTCACCTGTCCGAAAGTCCTGAGAGAAAACCCATGACAACCCCCAGGGACAACCCCATGGGAGCTCCCATGAGGAGGGTCCATGCATCCCGGAAGACTCCTTCCAAAAGGAGCACCAGGGTTGCGGGGTCGGCCTTGCCCATCAGAAATGCCAGGGCGTAGAGAAGGGCCAAGGGCGGAACCGCCACCAAGGTGAGCCTGCCCAGGGCATAGCCCGCGAGGAGCCCCGTCCCCAGGTAAAGCCAGGTCTGGGGCTGGCTGAAGACCTCCCCCACCCGGCAAAGCCACTCCGCCAAAGGCACCTGGGGAAGGCTGGGGCACATTCAGCCTCCTCGGAAGGCTCGGTAGGTGGCCAGCACCTTCTCCACATACCTCCGGGTGGAGGCGGGTATCTTCCCTGCCTTTACCGCTCCCAACCCGGCGTTATAGGCAGCGAGAGCCGCCCGCCAGTCCCGGGTGGCTTCCCAAAGCTCCCTCAAATGCTTGGCCGTGGCCCAGAGCGCCCAGTCGGGATGAGCCCGCCACTCCAGGGGGGCTCCCGTCACCCGCTTCCAGGTCCCGGGCATGAACTGGCCCAGGCCAAGCTCCCCGGCCTTACCGGGGACGGCGGGACAGTAGCCGCTTTCCACCCAGACCACCGCGGCCACCAGGTAGGGGTCCAGCCCCCAGGCCCGGGCATAGTGCCAAGTGCGCTCCCAAAGACTCTTGGGCACATAGCCGCAGGCCAGGGTTGGGGCCAGGAGCAGGACTAAGGCGGCCAGGCGCCTCATCGATCCCCCGGATCAACCACCCCTCTAGCGGCCTTGGCGGCCATGTAGCTGAGATACTCCCTGATGGCCCGCAGCTCCCCGTAGACCGCGGCCACCAGGAGGAGGGCTAGCCCGTACAGAGCCAGCATCAGCCCCACCCCTACCCCTGTGCCATCCAAGCGGAAGAGGGATACCAGGGCCACCACTAAGCCCGTGGAACCCACCGCCTTGCCGGTTATGGTTGCCATGCGTTCTAGGTTCATCGGTTACCTCCCTTCATGTGCTCCTCCAGGTACATGCGGTGTACCCAATCCTCCACGGAAAAGGGGATAGCCCTGAGGAAGGCATAGTAGAAGCGCTCCACCAGGGGCTCCGGCTTTTCCGGGTGCAGGGTGGTGGCCACGTAATCCCGCTTGACGCTAAGACCGAGCCTCCGGTCCACCACCACGAACTCCCCACTCACCTCTGGGGCATACCGCACCACCACCCCCGCCAGGGCCAAGGATGGGGCGTAGCTAGCCCTGTGGGTAAGCCCGCTCGCCGTGGTGAGCAGGTACACCTTCACCCCCCTCTCGGTCCTCGCCAGCCTCAAGGCCTCCGCTAAGGGCTTCTGGTCCAGCAGCTTCGCCTGTACCAGGATCTCCCCCGTAGCCTGCCTGATAATCTCTGCTGCTTCCTGTGGCGTGAATACCTGAGGGCTCTGGCTCTGGCCTAGGGCAACGGAAACCAGCCAGGCCAAGGCTAGGGCGGATACGTACCTCGTCATCCAGTACCTCCACCGCGTTCCCGCAAAGCCGGTCAAGCAGCACCTCCCTGGCTTTCTCTATGGGGAGGACTATCTCCTCCGGTGGGAGCTCCTTGTGCTCCTTGTACCAGCGCTCCACCACCCGGCACCAGCGGATCAGGGCCCGGTAGCTGGCCCTGGCTTCCTTCTCCAGGGCCTCGAGGCCTTCCTTGGTCAGCTCCAACCTCAGGGGGGCCTCTCCTACATGGCACCATCCCCGTTGGGCCCAAGCGGGCTCGGGAAGGGGGAACCCCTCGGGAAGCATGATGTCCAGGCGGGTGGTTTCGCGACCCTTGTAGTACCGCTTGAAGGTGGGCATGTGCTGGGTAAGGGCTTCCAGGTAGAGTACCAGGCTCTCCACGCTGGCAGGGTTTTCGGCCCAGGGCGTGGGGATCTGGATGGGGTGGGCCGCTTGCGAGGACGGCGGGGACACCCGGGGTTTTTCCCGGGTAAGGGGTATGCCTGCCGATAGCGGTTCCCGCGTCCTGGCTTTGCTCCAGAGGCGATGGAGGAGGTGGTCCTTCCGCCACATACCAAAGAGGTGTACCCGCACAGGGGGCACGCCTTCCAGGAGGACCACTGCTTCTCCCTTGGAAGCCACCCGCATCTCCTCCACCGAGAGGAGGGGCCGGGCGGCCTCCCTCTCCCCGTGGCTTCTGCCGGTGGGAAGGGGCAGCACCCCTTTGCGGGTCGCCCCCCGGGTTTCCTGCAGCACCGTGGTTTGCCCCAAGACTTCCGATAGCCTCTCGGCATCCCCGTCGGAAAGCCCAGAGAGGAAGTACACCCGTTGGGCAAAGGTGCCCTCAATGGCCGCCCATTCCTCCTCGCCGTAGACGGCCCGGCCCTGGTCCGTGTTCTGCACGGCGATGTGATAGGCCACCCTGCGGGAGCGCATGGTGCCCAGGTTCTCCTTGATCCCCGGCAGGAAACCGAAGTTGGGGAACTCGTCCCAGTACACGCTGGTGGGAACCTTTAGGCGACCTCCGTTCGCGTTGGCGTACTGCAAGGTTTTGAGGTCCACGATGCGCTTGAGGAGCTTCAGCAGCACATACCCAGAGGCGTTGTCCCCGATAAGCTCCTGGGGCACCCCGATATAGACCAGGCTGGGCTCAGAGAAAACACGCTTCCAGGGGACCTCAAAGGCCCCGGGCTCCGTGGCCATGGCCAGGGCGGGATCCAACCACACGGATAGCCGGTTCCGGGCCCCATTTAGGATGCCCGCCAGCTGGTCGTGGCGCATCTCCAGGAGGGTTTTCAGCTCCACCTGGAGGTAGGGCCTCACCTTCACATAGGCTTTGAGGCCTTCAACTCCTTCCCCCAAAACCCGGTAAATGTGGGCCAGGGAGTAGCGCCCTTCCACCCCTTCCGCGTGGATGAGCCCCTGTAGGAGGGTCCTTTCCAGGCCCGGGTAAAACTCCTTTGAGTCAGGCACCTTTGGGTTCCTTGGGACAAAGATTTCGGCGATGAGCTTGGCCTGGATAGGGTCCTCAGCTCCCTCCAGGAAGTTGATCCGGTAGGAGCGCTCCCCCCAAGGGGTAAAGGGGTAGACGGGCCGCCCGTAGTAGGCGTAGTAGTTCATGGCCTCCATGAGCCCGCCCTTGTCGGGATACTTGAGGTCGTAGACGATGGCGCTCCACCCCTCCTTGGCGTCCATAAGGAGGTTGGGGAGGTAGTACCCCGAGGTCTTTCCATGCCCGGGTTTGCCCACCACCAGGGTGTGGGCCACTCGAAGGTTCTCGGGGACCCGTATGGGTTTGCGCCGGATCTGCCCGTACCACCCGCTCCCCTTCTCCGTGAGGTAGGGGGCCAGGTCCTTGGGGGTGGCCCAGCGGCCAAGCCCCGGGAGCTTCCTGGGCCTAGGGGGGTTGTACACGAAGGGAGACAGCCCCACCACGAACCCCAGCACAAGGACCATTCGCAAAAGGTCGTAGTTCAGGCGCTCCATCCATATCTGGTTGAGCCGGTCCCCACACGGCGTGTTGAGGGCCATCATGCACGGGGCCATAAAGGCCGCCCCCCGGGCTCCTGGCCGGCCTATGGCCCGGTCCCAACCCGCCTGGGCCAGCAGGTCCGCCGCCTCGAGGCCGCCCCTCACTCCCAGGTAGAACACCGCCCCCAGGGACCCCAGGAAGAGGGCGAACCCTAGGGCCCTCAGGACCTTCAACCAAGAGGGAGTGGCGAAAAGGCTATCGGTCATGGCCTAGGTTAGCCTCTTGTCGCCGCCGAGCGCGATCAATCCAGCGCTCAGTAGCCTCTGGGGCCCCCTTGTATTCCAAGGCTTCCTGGGGATTCCTCCGGTACGGCACGTGCGGAACCGGCTCCCGTTTGATCCACTTGGGTCCACGGTCAATCCAGCGCCTCATTCCTCACCTCCTTTCTCACCCTCCGTAATCCAGGCTTCCCCCCTGGCGGTCCACCGGCCAGGTGGGGGTGGTCCTTCCACTACGCGACCCGAGGTGTGCTCGTAGGCTCCTCGGTTAGCCCAGCGTTCCGTAGCTACGGGGGCAGGGCCTCCTGGGCCGGCTTGGCCAGGGGACTCGGTAACCACTCCACCCTCCCGGCTATAGCTGACGGCAGGGCTAGGTGCAGTTCCCCCACTCCCACGGTTCACCACAATGGGGGACGCTCCCTCCCCATAGCTACCCCGGTGCATCCACGGGGCGCGGGAGGTGTCCTCCTGCATCCTCTCGTAGCTGGGAGGCGTGCCCGAGGTACCTCCAGAAGCTGCCCCTTGAAGCCGGCTTTGGAAGGCTCCGTAAGCGGACGCCGCTTTGTCGGCCACCCCCACCGCCAAGGCTCCGGGGGCTCCGAGAGCGGCGCCCCCGGCCATAGCAGCGCCTCTGGCTGCCGACGCTGCGGCTTCCACACCGCTTGTGGCCGCTCGCACCCCCATCTGGGTGGCCATGCCCAACGCAGCCGCGGTCACTGCCAAGGTGAGGCCTCCGAAGAAGGAGGCGACGAGGGTGGACAGGTACCCCGTGATGAGGAGGGCGGCGGCCATCCCCCCCATGGTCATGAAGAGGGTCTGCGCCCAGGCCTGGAACATGTCCACCAAGCCCTTCCCCAGGCCCATCACCACTGCACCCACCTGGCTCATGGTGAGCTTGATGGCCTCCTGCACCATAGTGCCGCAGGCCCGGGGAGAAAGCACCGCATCGGGTTGGGCCGGCACGTTCTGGTAGTCCAACCGCCCATCATTGGGATTCACGATGATCTTGTAGCCGCATATCTCCGGGTTCCAGTTATTTTGTGTGGCCAGGGTTTGCAGGTTCTCCGCGAACTTCTCCCTGTTGGTACGCATCTGGTTGGTGAGTTCCTTGACAAAGTTATCCACGATCTCCTTGGCTTGGGAGGCGATGTAGGCAGCAGGCCGGGATACCCCCAGCTCCATACCACCCCGCAAGACAAAGGGGCCGATGCTCCCCATGATGAAGGCCCAGATCACCACGGAGATCCACCGCCCTACCAGGGCGGGACCGAGGCCGATGGGCAGGGCCAGGCTCCCCGCCACGATGGGCCAGAAGGCCGAGGCCAGCATGAAGAGCGTGGAAATGACCACGGTGAGCACCATGGCGGTGATGACGAAGGGCACCAGCAGGAGGCTGGCTGGGTTCAGGAGCTGGGCCGCCGCCCCAATCCCCGCCATGAGCTGTTGAGTCCAAACCGGGGTATTGGAACCATCCACCTGGTAGGTGCCCGCCAGGTGCACGATGCCCGCCTCCACGATGGCCACGATGGTGAAGAGGGGGTTGATCACCGCTCCCAGGGCCTTCAGGTTGTTGCTGGCCTCGGTGATGCTTTCCGCCAGCTCCGTCCGGAAGCTGTTGGTGATGGCATAGTAGATGCCGTTTACCCCGCCAAAGGCGTCGTCCAGGACCTCACCGAACCACAGGAAGGCCCCCGCCAGGACCACCCGGGCCATGGCCCCCAGGATCTCGTCCAGGCTGCCGTAGTAGACAGCCCGTACCAGGCTCCACACCAACCCCACCACGATGAGGCTCCGGCCTACGGTGTAGGCCCCGGCCTGGAAGTCCCTCATGCTGGCCTTGAAGAGGGCAATCCAGTCGTTGATGTTCAGCATTGCCCCCAGGATCCCCGTCACGAAGTCCCGCACTTCGTTGGTAATCTGCCCCTGGGGTGGGGGCGGAGGGTCAGCTAAAGCCAGGGTGAGGACAAAAGGCATCAGGGCTAAGAGGTACCGGATCACGGCGTGCCTCCCGTGGTGGTGCTCTGGGCTCTCCACTGCGTAGCCAGGATCTTCATAGCCTCAGCCGCCGAGATGTACCGGGCTGAGGTGGCCTCCGCCTGGGACGCGATGCGGGCCATGGCCTGCCTGAGAGCATCGGTCTGAGCCTGCTCCTGCTTGCGGATAAGCTCCACCAGGTTCTGGTTCACCTGGGCCAGCTGCTCCACGGTCATCGCCTGCTGGGTGGCCAGGTTTTTCAGCTCCTGCACCGCCCGGAAGGAGTCCTGGGCTTGAAGCCGGATCAGCTCGGCCAGACCCTTGACGACAATCTCCGTTACCTCCCGGGTGGAAGGAGCGGATTGAGCCTCTGCCTGTAGCTTCTCCGTGATCCCATCGCTCATAGGCCCTGAGCCGCCTGAGGGGTTGTTGGCTGCACCCACGCCCTGCCCGGTCGGGGTGGATCCTGCGGTTAAGGGGGAAGGAACGGCAAACGAGGACCCCGAGGGGGCGGGGCTGGCTAGGGGAGATGGGGCTCCCGAAGGAGCGCCCAATGAGGCTCCGCTTAGCCCGCCCGTCAGGGTAGCCCAGCCTTTTTGCACTGCCTCCTTGATGAAGTTCCAGGCGGATCCCAGGGTGTCCCAAAGGTCCTGAAGGGTGTTCTCCAGACTGGTGTTTTCCTGCTGGTTCTTGATGTTCTGGGCTACCCGGGACTGGTTCTCCAGGAGCTGGGCCGTGCGCTGGAGATCCCGGAGGCTCTGCTGGGTGGCCTCAAAGCGCAGCTGCGGTACGGCTCCGGCCACCATCCGGGTCCACCACTCGGGGCCCCAGTATGGGTAGTTCTGGTCTGGCTGCCAGCCCTCCAGCTCCTGGATCTGCTGCATGCGTATCCGGGCCAGGCTGTTGAGGATGGCATTCTTGGCACGCCGGATGTCGCTCATGAAGTTGGTCAGGGTCTGGTCGATCTGGTCCACCACCGGGTTCAGGGTGTGGAGGCCAAGAGCCTTCCCAAGCCAATCCAGGGCGATGCCCGTGCCGTAGTAGATGGCCTGGTTCTTGAAGTCCTCCCACATGTCCCCCAGCTGGTTCCAGTAGTTCACCGCCTTTTTCACGGTCCGGTGGGCCGTGCACAACCAGCGCACCGAGGCCAGGTCGTAGAAACCGATGACGCGGCATGCCTGGGTGATAAAGCCGTCCAGGTCCTCCATGAGGCCTTGAGCCTGCAAGGAGTTCTGCGCCAGGGGTCCGCCCTGCACCTGAACGGGAAGGAAGGCATACGCTGTGCCCGTCTTGACCCCCGTGTACTCCACCATGAGCTGGACGCCACGGGTACCTCCGAACCCTGTGGTGTCCCAGTAGCGAGCTACCACACCTCCCCTGGCCCCTGGACGAGACTCCAGGATGGGCTTCATGCTGGGCAGGGCTACCGCTCTCACGCTGAGGATGCTCTCCCCGGGGTCGGGCCAAACCCTCACCTCGAGGCGCACCACCCGCCCCTCGTCAAGGATTTGAGGTGAGGGGGATACCCACTCCACCTTCACTGCCAAAGCCGAGGAAAGCGAAAGCAGAAGAACTAGGGCTAAGCGCTTCATGCTCTACCCTCCGCCAGGGCCAGGACCGCCTTCAGCACATCCCCCCCGTAGGCCTCCACCACCTTGCGCCGCTTGGCCATGTCCTGCTGGTCCGTGGTGAAGAGCCAGTAGTCGTAGGGGGTAGGCCACAGCTGGAGGACGTCCCCCTCCCGCATGTCGTCCCGCACTACCCACACCATGGCCTCGTTGAAGCGGCCCTTTACCCCGCCCAGGGAGCGGAAAACCGCCATAGCCCGGTCCGGCAGGTGGAATAGGTTCTGCACATACTCGTCCTCCCCCTGCAACCGCAAGAGGAAGAACCAAGTGGTGTTCTGAACAATGCGCCCAGCGCTTTCCCCCTGGAAGTCCTGGAGGCTTTGCGTGATGGACCATATCCCGCCCCCCAGGTGCCGGAAGCGCCGGTACAGCTCCTCCACCAGATTGGCAGCGTACCTGTTTTTGAATACCTTCCAGGCCTCATCCAGGACCACCAGGGTGCGCCGCTCCTCACCCCGCTCCTTCCCCTCCTTTGCCCTCTTCCAGATGAGGTTGGCCATGAGCATGGTGCCCACCACGTCCAGGCCCTCGTAGGCGTCCAGTCCCTCCAGCTCATAGCACACCACCCGGGCAGAGGAAATGGGCACATTGGTGGGCCGGTCCACAAAGGAGCCCATGGGCGTGTCTCCCGTCCAGCTTTGCAGTCGCAAGGCCAGGCTCCGGGCCACATCCCTCTCCGCTGGAGAGACGCTCCGCCCCCCCACCTCATCCAGGGTCAGGAGGGTCTTCACCAGGTCCCGTAGCTGGGCTCCCAGGTACCTTTTCTCCTCCCGCCCATCGGGGAGCAAGTCCACGGTGGTGGCCCTTTTGTAGGTCTGGTCAATGGCCGCTTCCAGGAGAGCGTTCTCAATGGCTTCTTCGGTCTTGTCGTCCCCTGGGGGCACCATGGCCCGGATGATCTTCAGCAGGTCCCCCTTCTTCTCGGGGGTAGGTTCCACCTGCCCCTCGTCCAGGTCAAAGGGGTTCACGCTGGTGCCCGCCCCGGGCCGGATCTCCACCAGGGCTCCGCCAAAAGCCTCCACCAGGGGCTGGTAGTTCTTACCGCGGTCCAGGATAACGACATTCACGCTGTCGTCCCGCAAAAGCTCGGAGATCAGGTACTGCACGGTGAAGGTCTTGCCGCTCCCCGAGCCACCCACCACGATGCCGTTGTAGTTGCGCAGCCTCCGGTCAAAGGGGTCCACATAGATGAGAGCCCCCTGCCGGTTCCGGAAGGCGGCCAGGGGCCTCGGGCTTCCCTTCCATGCCCCTGTGGTGGGGAAGAAGTGGGCAGCATTGGTTTCCAACAGATACACCCGCTCGTCCAGCGTGTGCCCGGAAAAGGGGGCGGCATTCAGCCAGGGTGTGAGCAGGCCGTTGCGCAGCACCCTGAAGGGGTTGCCCGGCACCTTGGCCAGGGCGGACATGGCCTGGGCGATCCGCCCATCCAAGGCTCTGCGCTCCTTTTCCAGGAGCACCAGGGCCACCCCCACCTGGAAGACGTGGTCCCCGGTCTGGGAGATGTGGGTTATGGCCCCCTCGGTTTCGGCCTGGCCCACCCTGACATTGGGGTCCACATAGGTGCCCGATTGGCTGGCGGAATAGTACCGCCTAGCCCTGGCCTTGAGGGCCCTCAGGGCCAGCTCGTGCCGCTCGTGCGTGAAGTCCATCACCAGGTAGAAGCGGCTACCTCCTGCCTGGGCCAGGATGTCGCCCATCTCCGCAAAGGTTTCGTCCGGCACGGTGTAGAGGGCCAGCATGCCCACCCACATCCCGCCCACATAAAGCGCCTCCCGGTAGGAGTTGTCCACCTCGCTGCGGCCCAACAGAGCCCGCAAGGTGGGGGGCCTCAGGCTGGGTACCCGCCGGATGGCCTCCCGGGGATATCGTTGCCAGGTAGGCTTGTAGGTGGGGACAGAAGCCAGGGCCAGGTCAGGGTTCAGATAGCGGTAAACAAGGGCGAAGATGTCCTGGTCCCCCATGGGGATAGCCCGGATGCGGTAGGCCATGGCGCTTTGGATGATGCGTTCCCGCACAGCGCCGGCCTCCTTCAGCAGGTCTTGCCACTCCCCAGGCGTGAAGGGTACCCGTTTGCGTTTGTGGCGGATGTTGCCCAGAAGAACGGTAAGGTACACCCGCTTCTCCAAAATACCTTGGGCCTCCCATGCCCTCCGCCAGGCTTGATAACGGGTTTCCTGCAAAAAGCGTGATACGGGATGGCTGGGGTCAAAGGCTTCCTTGTAGGCCTCCACCCGTTCCGGGTGGGCGGGGACCACTTCCACAATCAATCTCGCCCGGCTCCCCTCCGGAACGGCATTGCGCAATATGGACTTGACAACCCCCACGAGGCCCTCCATGTAGGCGGTGGGTACGAAGAGGGTGGGGTTGAGCTCCAGGATTACCCCCAGCTCCACCCTGCCATCCGAGAGCACCATGAGGCCATCCTGGATCTCCCAATAGGGCAGTAGGGTGGTCAAGGACGCTTCTCTAGCCTGTCCGAAAGGGGTCTTAGTGGTCATACTCCTCGGGAGGCAAAAAGAGAGGCGTGGTGTCCTCGTCCCGGTCTGGTTTGAAACGCTCCTTCTGGGTTAGCCACGTAATCTCGTGCCAGAGGCTCGCCCCGGGGTAAAGCAGGCGCAACCGGTCGGACCACTTGATGGCAGCATAACCCATGGCCCCGGCCAAAACCAGGCCCAGGGCCGGGTGTGGCAGGGCTCCACCCAGCTGCAGGCCGAAGGTCATGGCCATGGCGCCCAGGAAGAGCTGCCACAACTCGAGACCCAAAAGGGTCAAGGGCTGGTAGAGCCGCCACACCCGTAGCCTGAGCATGCTGGCCTCCTAGATGACCTGGTTGCAGGCAGCGGGGAGGGTGTCGCTGGGGTTGATGAACATCTTGGCGAAATACGGCGCCGCTGCGACGATGATCCCCCCAATGCCGGCCCCAATCATGAGGGGCATGGCGTTGCGCCCGCCGATGGCCAGGGAGATGCCGCCAACAGCGAACATGAGGACGATGACTCCGAGCCCAATCGGCCCTTTCAAGTATTTGATGATGGTGCAAAGAGCGCTGGTTACGTTGTTGAACGCCTGATCCGCCTGGGCATGGGCCACGCCAGAGAAGAGCACCATGCTGGCCAGGAGGGCCAGTACCAGGAACCTGCCGTGCTCAGAGCCGAAAAATGCCGTAATCCGTGCCAGTGCTGGCATTTTCACCTCCGTGTACGCTTCGCATAACCATGGACCTCACAACCTCTGAACCCTAAGATTTCAAAACCCAGCCGCCTGTTCTGTCCTTTCCTCTCACCCCCTTTCGTCCCCATACGGCTACTACTATAGCATACTAGCCGTACTCTATGGCAACATAGAGATATGCGCCTAGACCCTGCTGTGAAAAAGGAAGCGGAGGCTAAGCTGGGAAGGCCCATCCCCGAACCAGATGAGCCGGAGTTTTACCGGCTAGTAGATGAGATTCGCCTAACCGATCCGGAGCTGGCGGAAGCCCTGGAAAAGGGCATCCAGTTCGAGCAGGTGAGACCCCCTGAGGAGGAAGTACGCACAGAGGTAAGGAAGAGGGCTTTCCTGCGGGATCTGAAAAACCGCCTCTTCATGCGCTACGACGAGCTGTCTGGGGAATGGGTCCCCTCGAGGCCCAAGCAGATCATGTGGGGGGTAATCGCCCTCATGGGCCTCCCCGTTCTTATGTGGGGCATGAACAACCTGGGGGGCTCCGCCTCAAAGAGCGCCCCGCAAACCCAGGTGGAAAGCCAGTCCACCACGGGCACAAAGGAAACTCCACCGTCCACGGCTACACCCGCAGGGCAGGCGGGTTCGCCTGGTCAGCCCCAGGGAGAAGCCACTTCAGGAAGCCCAATCCCTCCGGGATCCACACCGCCCGAGGCGCAAAACCCCCCACCCGCTTCCGGGGAAGCCGTACCTCCACCTCCCACACCTGCGGCTACGGGGGAGGTGCCACCTCCTCCTGCCACCTACCCAGGTGGCACTGGCGCCTACTCGGGGGGAGTGGCGGCTCCGCAAGAGGTACCTCAGCCGGCCCTCACTGTCTACATCAATCCCTCTTCTTCGGGCGCTGCCCAGAGTGCTCCTGCTATGCCCCTGGCGGTCTACGGGCGTCAGCTGGCTCAGTCCCAGGAAGGGCAAGCCCAAGGCATGGGGATGGGGGTCAGCCTTGGGTCAAGCCAGGTCCAGGCTCCCTCCATGGGGGCTTATCAGGCCTCTCAGCCCCAAGCCCAAGGGCAGGTACCTCCCGTGGCTTCCTTCGTGGCTTACAAACCCAGCCCCACGCCCAGCCCATCCCCGTCCTCCCCACCTTCCACGCCTTCCGCTACAAGCCAGGGGGGTGATATACGCTACTTCGAGGAAGCACTGCCCCAGATCTTTGGCCAGTCCCCTGGGGCTGGGGGGACCCAAGGCGGGCGCCCAGGGACATCCAGCGCACCGGGCCAGGTGCAAGGCTCCCCTACGGCAACCACGTCGGGCCCCTATAGCCCAGGAATGCGGTTAAAGGGGCGGCTGGCGCTACGCCTGATCGTTCCGGAAGGGGAAGAGGTTCCCGTGGCAGTGGAAACCGAGGACGGGGCCGTCTTCCTGGGCAAGGCCAAGGTAGCCAGCACCCGTAGGGTGGAAGTCAACCTGGACCAGGCTGTCCTGGGAGGACGCACCTACCCCCTCAAGGCCACGGTGCTGGGCCAGGACCGGGCTCAGGGCTTGCAGGCCCAGATCCGGGAGGAAGCGCCGAGCCTGGTGGCAGACCTGGTGCGGGGGTCCCTCAGGGGCCTCTCTGACTACGTGAAGGCCCGAAGCCAGCAGACCACCATCATCACTCCCCCAGGGGGAGGCACCGTGATCCAGCAGGGCCAAAGCGTCCCCCTGGAGATGTACCTGGGGGCGGCAGCAGCCGACCTCTTCAGCGTGCCCCAGGGGCAAAAGGCGGTGATCCGTATCGCCGAGGTGGCCGAAGGAAGCCCGTTGGAAGTTTGGATCTTGGGACAATGACCCTGGTGCGCTCTGCCTTGGACGTGGACGGGGTGTGGACCTCGGGGCAGGTGGAGCGGTGGGGCCTCGAGGTGCCCCCCTCCGCCCTGGTGGTGGAAGGGTACCTGGGCCTCACCCACTACCGAAAGTCCCGCCCGGTGCGCTTTTTCGTGAGCGAAAGCCTGGCCCACCTGCCCCTGACCACGCTACGCCATCTGGCGGGCGTGGCCGAGATGCGCATTCTCCTGGGAGTGGAGGCGGATCCTGCCCACTGGCGTGTTTTTCATCGCCAGATCCACCCCGTGGAGGAACCAGATGCCGTGTGGTTTACCCCTAGCGGCCCGGTGGCTGTGGAGTACGATGTGGGGAGCTATTCGCGGGAACGGGTTCGGGCAAAGGCCGCGGCCTTTGCCCTGCGGTATGTGGGGCAGGTGTGGGGCACGCCCATACCCGAAAGGCTCAGGACCCTGGCCAGCCTTCTACCGCCAGGCACCAGGGTCCTTGTAGCTTCCTGGGCGTAGGTCAGATCAGTATTTGGTGAGGATGGTACCCCCGGATCCCACGGCCACCCACCGCCGGCTGTTCTCAGCGTAGGCGAAGGCCTGAAGACTTACAGCCCTTTCGAGCCTCTCCCCCTTCCACTCCAGGCCATCTGTGGAGAACAGTACCCCGTCCATGGAGGCCGAAACCGCCATAAACTTCCCGCCCCCGAAGGCCAGGGTCCCTCCCTTGAGGCCCACCCCGGCACGCCGGGTCCAGGTGAGGCCGTCCTCCGAGGTCAGGATGTAGCCCGATGAGGAGGGCGCAACCACGAACCGCCCGTTGCCGTAGGCAACCCCGTGGAGGTTATCCTGCACCCCCGACTCCACTCTCCTCCAGGAGAGGCCATCCTCGGAAACCCAGATCTGCCCTCCCTGACCCACCACCACGAAGCGGCCGTTACCATACGCAACGCCCTGAAGTTCTATCGCGGCCCCGATATCGAGGTCCACCCTACGCCAGGTCTGGGCAGAAGCGTCCTCCGAAACCAGGAGAAAGCCGAAGCCATGGGTGGCCACAAACCGACCACCCCCGTAGGCCACCCGGTTGAAGTACCCCAGGCTACCTGTCGTTCCATACACCCTTTGCCACACGGTGCCATCGCTGGAAACCAGAATGGCGTTGTCAAACCCTACCGCTACATACCGGCCCCCTCCGTAGGCCACCGACGTCAGCTGGGCTCCGGTATCGTAGTTCGCCCTGTTCCACCGGGTGCCATCCTGGGAGGTGAGGATCACCGAGGTGCCGCTTCCCCCACCCACAGCTACAAAACCGCTGCCGTCGCTGGCCACCCCGAGGAGTTCCTGGCTCGTGCCCGAGGGAACCTCAACCCAGGAGCTCCCCCCTATGGCCTCGAGGGAGGAGCAGGCTTGAAGGAGGAAGGCCAGGGTCAGCCCCAAAGGGGCCAGCTTGAGGAGTACACCAGCCCACCGCACCCTGCTCCAGGCAAGGGCCAAATCTGGACTCTTCAACATATCGGTACCCATTATAGATCCCCTCACCTCCCCCCGCAGGAAAGCCCTCTCACAGGCCTCTCGTCCGGCCTTGGGGTGTAGGGCGGCGGGGGCCCCCGGAAGGTGCAGGCGCCATACCCTCCGGTGAGCTGCCGGATGAGGGGGTAGAAGGCTGCCGTGTACCCCCCCTGGCCGTTAGGGATGGGGGCAAGAAGCCCTGCCAGGAGGATTAGGGCCGCCAGGGTCCATTTGGCCCGCCTTAGGTCCCCCATGACCACCCGGTAGCCCAGGAGGACCACCGCCAGGACCACGGCTGCCAGCACAAAACCCAGCTTGGGGGTGAAAGCGCACACGATCCGGCTAACCGCGCACAGGACCTCGGTCATGGCAGGAGGTGCAAACCTCGTAGCAGGGCCTCTGCGCCGAAGGCCAAGGCGGTGCCCAGGCCGGTGGCGATCAAGTAGCCAATGCCCCGGTCGCTTTCCCCAATGGCAATGAGAATGCCCCCGAGAACGATCCCGAGGGTAGCTACTCCGAGGAGAAACTCATTGGGTGGGCGGAATGACGCCACCAGGTCTGCCAGTGCATTAACCGCTTCCAACGGGCACCTCCTGAAACTCTACCCTCCGCCGGCGTCGAACCAGGCCGTGCCCCTCGGGCACCAGGACCACGACCCGGTTGGCGGTGGCCTCCAGGGGATCCTTGGGTTGCGGGCGGCTGCCTCTCCGTACCCCCCCCAGAACCAGTACGCGTTCCCCGTTCCGTTCCAAAAGCGCCCTCGCCCTGTCCCGGTCATACCTCAGCACCTGGTAACCTTCCCGGACCATGCCCTCCATGTGCCGCCTGACCAGAAGGGCATTCTCCAAAGCAGAAGGGCGTGGCGTATAGTAGCGGGTCTTCCCTAGGAGAACGCGCCCTCGCCCCGCGGGCACCAGTACGCCTCCCAAGCGGGTCCCCACGACCTTGAGGATGCCCTCCTCGAGGGCTCTCGAAACTGTGGGTTCCCCGTAGCGGGCCAGGGCTTCCGCCAAGGTAAAAGGGCCCTCTTCCCAAATCCGAAGCGGCTCCCTCATACCCACCTCCTACGGAGACTGGATCTCCAGGGTTTTGCCCAGAAGCGACCGCTCTAAAACAAAGGTGCGCCCAGGCCCGAGCTCCACTCCCCGCCACCTCAACAGGAGTTCCCCGGGTTTAGCGCCGCTTACCACGATCACCCCGCTTTGCCCCTCACCGGGCCGCAACACGGCCTTCAGCGGATCCCGCCTTACCTCAAAGGGCAGGGGTCGCCCCTCCTGCACAATCTGCAAGTCGTTCAGGGCAAAGCTGACCGGATTGCTTCCCCGGTTTTCCAAGTTAAAAAAGATGCTCACCTTGCCACTGGCGTCTGCGGGGGCTTCCACCGTGGTGGTGAAGCGGATGGAGGGCGCAGCGGGTGCCGGCTGGGGAGAGGTTGTGGAAGTTCCCCTGGTAGCAGGGGTGGATGGTGCAGGGGGGGAAGCCGGGGCGGTGGCTGTGGGAGCCGGGCTAGGAGCGTAGGTTCCGCCCTGGCTGCGCTTCAACAGGATCTGGTACCGCCTGGGATACTCCCCAGGGGAGATGCGCACGGTGAAGAGCAGAGTTCTCCCCCCCACCTCCACTACCAGATCGGTCATCCCGCTCTTCACGGGCACCGCTCCCGTGGCCGTGCCCACCATGCCAGCGGAAAGGAGCAGCCTGGGACCCCCGCCCTCAATGCGCAAAAGCTCCCGCTTGGCGGAAAAGGCAGCGTCCACCTGGTCCCAGAAGTCCAGCACCGTGGTGAAGCCAGGGCTTACCTCTATGAGCCCCGGGGTGCGGACCAGGTCCTCCGCGTAGTAGGTCTTGAGGACCACCTGGGCTTGGGCCGAAAGGAACAGGGCCATGGCGGCGACAAGGGTGTACTTCATACACCCTTATGTTGCCACATCTAGGATCGTACCGCAACACTATGCGGCCAACTCAACCACAGCCTCACCCCCAAGGGGACCAGGGTGGCCGCGGAAAGCCAAGGGTAGGGGGATAGCAAGACCAGGGGGAAGAGAACGGCCACCCCCCAGAGGGCATCGGCCCAGGCCACCAGGTAGAGGAGGGCGGCTTCCCCGTAGGGCAGGGGGCGGTAGAGGGAAAGGGCTCCATAGAGGCCTGGCAAGAGGGCCCAGGCCAGGCCACCGGCCAGGGCCACGTGGGGTGGGATCCCGTAGATGCTGCTCGCCAAGGCCAGGACCAGGACGCCCCACAAGACCCGCCTGAAGCCGGCCATCCATTCCTCGGAGGCTCCACCCCTCTTTAGGAGGCGGTCCTGCACCGCCACCATCCAGAGGGCCAAGGGAAGCACCACGAAGCCCCCAGGGTAGAGGACGGCCACCAGGAGAGGTAGGAGGATGAGCACCAGAAGGTGGGTGGTCCACCCCTGAACCCCCCGCTTGGGTGGGAGCGGTACCTTTACCCTGGCCTCCACCTTCTGGGCCACCCCTCTCTCCTCTTGCGGAGCGGATGCGGGCTTCAGGCTCACCCTGGGGGGCTCCCCTTTGCCTCCTCTCTCCAGGAAGTCCTTCACAGCCTGGACATCCCGGGGCGTGAGGATGCGGGGGAGGCCAGAGAGGTGCCCCTCGAGGCTTTGCACATGGAGCACCCCGTTGCGATAGCCCTCTCCCTTACCCACCACCAGGGGCACCACGGGCAGGCTCAGGCGCTTATAAAGCTCCCGGCCCAGGGCGCTCGCCATCTGCGCATCACTCCCGATGGCGAACACCCCCACCTCGCTGACCACCACATGCCCGCCTTCCTGAGGCAACAGGTGGATCTCCATTGTTTCCATTAAAGCACTCATTCGAACACCTCCTTGCTAAGAAATGCCTCCCCTACCCTGGCCAGGATCTCTTTACGCAAGGCCTCCCGTCCCTGGGCATGGGCCACCTCGCACGCATCCCCGCCCTCCAATGGCGACAGGGGTACACCTCCCAGCTCCTCCCGCCACCGCTCTAGGGCCTTCTGCCCTGCCTCATCCCCGTCCAGAAGCATGAAGGTGGGCCGGCCATCGGGCTTGGGCAGGGTGCCGTTCACCCCGGCCACCCCCACCACGTCCAGGACATCCCCCACCGCCAGGTAGAGGGTCACAGCGTTGAGTTCCCCTTCCACCACCAGCACCCCCTTCCTCCGCCCGTAGCCTGGGCCATACCAAGGCGGGGTGCCGCTTCCCCGAGTGAGATAGCGGTAACGCTGCCCGTCCTTGGGGTGCAGGTGGCGTATCTTCACCGCCACCACCTCCCCTTGGGGGTCATAGATGGGCAGGTACAGGTCCCCGTCTGGGGAGAGGCCCATGCCCAGGATCACCGCTTCCTGCAGGCTGATACCCCTCCCCTGCAGCACCTCGGGGAGGTGCGGGGAAGCCCTGAGCCGTTCCTGGGCGTCACGAAGGAGTTGCTCGGCGTCCTTGGCCCTATCCCTACCCTGACGCCCCCGTCGAACCGGAGGCTTCCTTTCCTTGGGTAGATCAGGGAGGACCCTCTGGCCTAGGAGAGTAGCTACCGCTTCTGCTTTGGTAAACCCGGCGGCTATAAGGAGGTGGTAGGCGTTGCCACTTTCCCCCGTGGCGTGGTCCCGGAAGAACCACACCCCTCTAGCCCGGAAGAGGGAAAGGGACGGGTGCTGGTCCCCCCGCCAGGCCGCCCGGTACAGCCCAGGCCTCCCGGGCCGGGCCCCGGACTCCGGCCACAGCCTGGCCACCAGCTCAGGCAGGTCCACGCTCTCAATGGCCCGGGTCAGCTCGTCCATCCATTCCACCCCCTTGTAGCTAAGACAAACCGCGGGAGCCCAGCGGCTCCGTCCCTTCCCGCGGGGCCGCCAGGCCCCCCTGCCCTAAAAGGCCTCAGGGTTCAGCACCGCCTCCAGCAGGATGCCCAGGTGCCCCCGTTGCAGCCTTACCCACACCATAGGGCCTATCTCGTCCATCACGAAGCGCACCTCGGCTGGGATCTCAGCGGTGGGTCGCTCCTCCTGAAGAAGCGACTGGCCGAAGGCGGTGAGCTCCTCCTGAACGTGGTCCGGAAGCGCCACGAAGGGCACCACCGCCGCCTCACCCCCAGACCAAAAGCGGAACTGGCCCGGGGCCAGCTCCAGCGCCTCCCGCAAGGCAGCCAAGTCCACCACCAAGGCCAGGCGTTCCTCCTTTGGCGACAGGCGGATCACCGCGTATTGAGTTGCCGTTCCCACCATGCGCCCATGGTAGGGGTGGAGGCTTACAGCGGCTTACCGGGAAGTGGCTCCATCCCTATTCTTCCAACCGCCTGAGAAGCTCCTCGATGCGTGGCTTGAGCGCTGGAACGTCCCGGCTCGCGGTTTCCCAGACAATCTCAAGGTCGATGTTGAAGTATCCGTGCACCAGCACGTTCCGCATCCCGATGATCTTGGGCCATTCGATCTCTGGCGCCAGCGCCCGCACCTCCTCGGGCAAACCCCGAGCCGCTTCACCGATGACCTGCAGGTTCCTGACGAACCAGCCCTGCAACAACTCATCCTGTTCAAAGGCGGCTCTCCCGCGGTCCAGGTAGCGCTCGATGGCTGCGATGGCCTCCAGGATGTCCCGCAAGCGTTCCCTGGGGTCCCTCACAACAGCACCGCCTCCCTCAGCACCCGTTCCCGGATTCGCGCCTTGAGCCCCTGCTCGGTCACCACGTCCACCGGGCAGCCCAGAAGACGCTCCAACTCGTACTGAAGGCCTCCCAGGTCAAACAGGCTCCGCCCAGGCTCCATCTGGACCAGGAGGTCCAGATCGCTCCAGGCATCGGCTTCCCCCCGGGCGACGGAACCAAACACCCGGACGTTATACGCCCCGTATTTGGCGCACAGGCGGAGTATTTCCTCGCGCTTTTCCCGCAATCGCTCCTCGAGGGTCATGCCCGAACTCCCTTAAGCCGAGGGAAGGGGAACACCCCTGAGAAAGTCCTCCCTCCTACTCCACCATCTTGACGCCTAAAGCGTTTTGGTGTCTACTCGCCTCACAAGCAGTCAGGGCCGGGTCTTGCCCGGCCCCCGAAGCTTGGTGGAGGTGGGGGGAGTCGAACCCCCGTCCGAAAGCTCCTACGGCAGGCTTCTACGCGCGTAGTCCGTGGTTAGGGTGTCCCCCTGGCTTAGCCCACGGACAGGCGGCCAGGAGCAAGCCCCGCTTAACTTCGCCTTGGGTTACGGGGCCTAGCCAAGGCTAGCCGGACTTGTGTCCCCGCTCCAGTGAGCCTCCGGCGTAGCTACTGGGCGAGGTCGCGGTCGTTAAGCCGCGAGAGCAAGCTGCTTGTTGGCAGTTATTCGTTTGCGGGTTTTTACGAGGCCACCCGCACCTCGGCGCGCCACCTGCCCTCGGCAGCCCCCGTCGAGACCGTTCACCCCCATTGGACCACCGGGAATAGGCCCCACGTGGCAACTATCATATTACCATAATGGCGCGCTTTGTAGCCATAGAAGCTCCATCGGGCTATGGGAAAACCACATATCTGGCCTCCTTGGGCGGGGTGTGGGTGGGCCTCCTGCCTGGGGAAGGGTCTCCTGAGGCCTTCCTGCCGCTCCTCTACAGGGCCGTGCTGGGGAAGAACCCCAAGAACGGGGAGGCTCCTCATCAAATCGTTCGCACCTTGGTCGAGGCAATAGGGGAAACGGAAATCCGGATCGCCGTGGATGACGCCCATCATCTGCATCCCCCCAGCGTTGACTACCTCCTGGCCGTGCTCCAGGCTCCCCGCGTGCACCTGGTGGTGGCAGGCCGGAACCTGGCCCCCTTTTTGTCGCTACCGAGAATGGTGGCGTCTGGCCAGGCAAAACTGGTGGGTCCGGAAGACCTGATCGCCCTAACTGGCATCCAGCCCGTTGCCCTGGAGGAAGAGGTGGAGCGCCGCCTCCGTACCATGCCCGATAACGAAAGGCGGGCGCTCATATCCCTGGCGGGCCTCCCCTTGTGGCGGCATGAGGACCTGTCCAGCCGCGGCCTGACCTACCATTCCCTGGTGGTTGTGCACGGACTTCCCATTCACCGGCAAAAGGGCGTGTACTGGCCTCACGAAATTCTTCAAAACGCTCTTCTGGAGCAGGCTAGCCCTGAGGCCCTCCTAGCCAACGCCCGGGTCCTGGAAGCAAACCGCCCCGCGCTGGCCGTGAAGCTGTACGCCAAAGCCCGTGTATATGAGGACGTGATCCGGCTAGCCCTTAGTCGCATGGAACACTGGATTGCGTACTCCCGCTGGGATGAGGTGCTGGACTGGCTGGGTGAGGTACCGGCACCTTATCTGGGTCCCTTAGCGGGACTGGTGGCCCTAGCCCGGTTGGAGACAGGCCAGGTAGGGGAAGCCCTGGCCCTGGCCACCAGGGCTGCGGGGGATCCCCTGGCCCTTGTGACCCTGGCCCTTCATGCCTTTCGGGAGGAACGCTATCAGGAGGCCCGGGACCTCGCCGGGCAGGCCATCCAGTTGGCACACGGGGTA